>JAFYLU010000068.1 GCA_017550025.1 Bacteroidales bacterium
AGATTGATAATGCATTCAACCGTGGATACAGAATCGAATGTAATATCGACGATGATGGAAAATGCAGTGGAATGATATATTATTACAATGAAGTGTTCTGCACATATAAAGGCATAGTTGCAGAATTGTACAAGTAAATCGGGATTTATCGGTCACGGTTGACTCCGATTTTGCATCTTAATAATAAACATATCCAATTATGAGAAAAGTAATAGTTCTGTTTGCAATATTTGTCTTAGCTCCTGTTTCAATATTTGCTCAAGAGAAAGTTGAAAAACCTATTGAAGTCAATATCAGCTATGGTGGACCACAAGCTATGTTAGGATGGGTTGGTGGAGCTCACACTACATTTTCAGCTATGCTGGAAGTCAAGTATATACCAATCAAATGGGTCAGTATAGGTCTTGTGGGTGGTTTGCGTGATAAAAGTAGAGGGGCCGACTTGGGACCCGTAGAAGAAGGAGAACTAGAAACAGGGACATCGTATGATGCCAATCTTATGCTGAATATCTACGGAAACTGGCTTACTAAGAAACATCTCAGATTATACTCTGGTATCGGCTATGGAACTATGGGAGGCTATATCGATTCAGATTATCGTCCATCACACGGATTTCAGTTCATACCGATTGGACTGTCATATGGCAGGACCTTTTACGGTTTTGCAGAATTGGGAATGGGCTGGATGTACTGTCCTGCAAGGGCAGGAATAGGCATCAGGTTTTAATTAGTTCTGGTAGCAGTAAAATTCGTATTTATCTGTTAAGAGCCTCTGAGACTTCAGAGGCTTTATTTGTATAATTTCTTTGCTGTGCTGAATCTTATCGGGTAAAATCTCTTAACTTTGTGTCAATCCCATTAAACAGCACATGAATCATACATTTAAAGAGAGCATACAGCCAATAGGCGAGTGCGGAATCGCTTTCACCGCGAATGGCAAACTGTTTACAGCTGGCCATGTCATATCTGAGATTGATTCCGCACGATTCCGTTTCGGCTCCAGACTATATGATCTCTCGTCTCATGTCTTTCATTCTTATGATACTGAACAGAACGGGACCAATGGACTCGACGTCACGATGTACGATTTTAATCAGGAGTCGTCCATAGAGATGAGCCTCATTGAACTAACACCTGGTGCTGAGGTAGAATGCCATACCTGGGCGAGGAAAGGTAATGGGTTTGAGTATGCTGTTGTCAAGGGAACCGTAGATGAGATTGAAGGCAACTTCTTTACATGCACAATGTGTGAAGTGCTTCTTCGCGAAGGTAACAGTGGCAGTCCGCTGCTGATTGGAAATAAGGTTGTAGGAATTCTACATGCAGGTCAGCCTGGTACGAAGCTCTGTGCCTTTCAAAAGGTTTTGCCGTTCATGGCTGAAAAGTAAACTAAATTGATATGAGCGATAAGATACACGACCTGTTAGCTCCTAATTCACAGGTACAGATATATAATCCATCGGAGCTCCTGAATATCTTTTCGGATATCCTAGCAAGACAGAACACCAGTTCGAAGGTGATCTATATGCGTGGTGTCTATCATAAGCAGAAATTCAATCCAGGTTGGGCCGCCGCTTATGATATCCTACGTGACGAGCACGATCAGCAGGAGCTCACCATGATGATGCCTTTGTCCTTGAGGGATGAGCTTAAGGATGGCTCCCTGGTTGTTGTAGGTGGAACATTGACGCGAAAGGTGAGCGCCAAAGGATATATTCAGCTTGTTTTCCAGGTCAGCCGCGTTGACGTGGTAAAGGATCAGGTCATATCAGAAGATGACATGCGCAGAAGCGAACTGCGTACCCAGAAAAGTCAAAGTGGATACAGGAACGTGGATGCGCTACTTGAGGAGATCCTTTTTCGAGGCGAGAAGCCGAAGGTTGCGCTGATCTTCGCTTCAACGTCTATTACAATGGCTGATTTTGATGCTGGCAAGGATGCTGCAGCAACCAATATAGACTTTTATGAACATAGGGTGTCGTTCGCCAAGTCAGAGGATCTTGTGTCCAAACTGAAGGATCTTGATTCCGAAGAAAACTATGATGTCCTTGCTCTCGTAAGAGGTGGAGGTGGCGGGATTGAAGCCTTGGATGACCTAAATGTTCTAGAGTGCGTTGTGGGCCTCAATACGCCTTTAATCTGTGCTGTCGGACATGTAGATGAGAAGATATTCATCAAGAATCTTGCTGATAAGGTCGCTCCTACTCCCAACGGACTCGGCACGTATTTCAGTAATATGGTAGAGACCGTAATCCAGAAGAGGAATAATTCAAGGGCTGCACTTGTTGAAGAAGTTAAGAAACAGTATATCAGGCAGATAGAGACAGCGGAGAAGCAAAACAAGACACTCCAAGAGCAGGTTGAGAAGATGACGAAGGCATCAGCTGAAGCTCAAGCTAACTTTAAAGCACAAAGCGAAGCATTAACTAAACAGCTTGCTACACTTCAGGAAAACTTGAAAGGTTTGCAGAAAACAAATGAAGACCAGGCAAAGAAGTTTAATGATACTATTGCTGAGATGCAGAAGACTAACTCTTCTTTGCAGGAATCAATATCTAAATTGACATTACAGAATGCGCAGAGCCAAACAGAGCTAACTATTGCAAAGAAACTCTCTTCAGATCTTGAGTCAAGTCTGTCATCAGCTAAGAGCAATACAATTAAGGGTGTTGTAATAACGGCAATAGTAGTAATAGTAGCGATGTCGATTCTATTCTTGATATAACCCTTGGTATTGAATTGTAACCAAATGCTATCAGAGATAACACCTCTGTGCTTTACCGAGCACGGAGGTGCTTTATTTTTGTGGAAATCAGTTGTAAAAGTTATTGATATAGCACACTATATTGTTTAAATTTGTAGCAAAAGCACATAATATGGAGACACAGAAAAACGTAAGCCTCAAAGTCATAGGATATGACAAGGAATTAAGACAGTTTAAGGTAGAATTCGCTGAAAAGGAGTACTCAGTCCGACAAACGGGCCAGGAGCTTCCTGATTATTTAAGATGTCGAATTGTTGAATCCAATGGTGAAGTAGAGGTTACACCCGAAGTTGAAAACCATTTCCATTCAGGTGCCATACGGCGTTTCACTGTCAAGTCGGATATGACGGATTCCGCTGGAGTCTACGAACTGATTGATGAAAGTGGATTTATTGTTTATTTGTATGGTGCTGAAAGTTTAAAGTTCTTCAAGGGAAAACAATTACTGTGTCGAGTGATCTCAACGGAAGGAGCACGTCCTCACGTGATGCTTTACGACAAGGATAAGGAAGTCAAGATTACCGGAAGTGCATTCTCTGTTTCAAAGGAATTCGTCAAAGGACTCCTGTTCAATGATAAGGAATGGGATGCTGATTCATTGGCGGACCTGATTCTTTATGACGGAATGGACGACCCGTTTGACGTCAAGTGTTATGAATGGGTGATTTCTCAGACTTCGCAGATGCAGAAAGATGGCTGTCTTGAGGAATTCCTGTTTGATGTCAGAGGCTGCTGTATGGATCTCATTGAGAAGAGTGAACTTCTTTGCGAATGCAGCAGTGATGAAATCCCGGTCCTGATTGACAGGATCACGATGATCATTGAGCATATGGGCTACGTGAAGACAGCTCTAAGCACCATAGCCGAGGGAAAGGAAGAGGAGTATATAAACGAATTGTTCAATAAGCTAAAGACATCGGGCTTCCTGTACCATCCTACAAAACAGTTCTGCGTCACCACCTATCTGTTCATGATAAAGCCAGACCTGATGAGCGTCATGATTGAGGAACTCTTCAATGTGATAAGGACTCAGGATATTTCACACTGGAAGAACGAGCCATTCCGCTCAGAGCTTATAAAGCAGCTGGACACTTACATAAAGAGCAATGATCAGCAGACCAGTAGGCAGCCGGACAACAACGAGTTGTTCTATAAGGGTTTCCAGGCCTTGGCTATCCAGCTGCTCCTTGCAAATGAAGACGAGGACCTGATCGATGTGCCACTCAGCAGATCAATGATGTGCCGCTATGCTTCGCACTTGAAGTTTGCCAATAAGAAGCGAATGGCGGACATGTCCCTGAATTCATTACTGGGTCTTTTCAAGACCAGACTGAAATACGGATTATCAGACACCGCGACCCCGGACAGGTTCTACTATCATATGGATAACTGGGGCAGGAATCAGGACGTAGACAGAAGCAAGCGAGCTGTATATCGATCCAAAGACCTTGTTCTTTCAATAGAGGACGGCAAGATCAGTATAGCTCCGGATGTTAAGACGGATCTCAAATCTGCTCTATATGATGATGTTCCTTTATGGAAAGGAATGAATATCCTTCTGGAGAAGCAGTACGCACAGACGCCTTACAAGTCAAAGGGCAGTGATCTGATGCAGCTCAATGAGAAGCTGTGGAAGAAGGTAGAGGACCATCTGTTCGACACTGCGCGCGTCGTGGTCAAGAAAGAGGTTAAGGCACGTACGATCCCAGAAGTAGGCGAGTGGGTGCTTGCTTATGTATATAAGCAGAATGAAGAGGATAAGAACCTTTTCCACTGTAGAATCGCAGATGACGAGAAAGGGTATTTTGGTGAAGGTATCATATCCGTAAGAGGTGAAGAGGGTGAGCCAGGAATAGTAACCTATTTCCCTGATCCTACCATCGATAACTTCATAGACGATAATGGTCTTCCTCATCTGCTTGAGATGGTGGTTGTCGGCAAGACCGAAGACGACATCTGCATCATGGACATGAAGGAGATAGTCACTCAGTCTCTCGAGAAGGACAAGCCGAATTTCCAGCTTCAATGTGAGGTCGGCAAAGTGCTTACGGGTTCAACTCTGCTCGCTGTAAGCCAGGAAGGCTATTCTGTATATGTGACATATGAAGATACCGGCCTCCTTATGGGAGACCATATAGAAGTTCTTCTGAAGGACGGCAAGCGTTGGGTTCAGAATGGCTTCCTTCAGGCCCAGTACAATGCTAAGTCTTCTGCCCGATTCACTCTGAATGACGCGTTTGACAATCTTATAAACGAGTTTTCATCAGGTGGTTATCAGGCGGTCGTAGATGAGTCGGTAAATGAAGTCAATCTTGAGAAGTCACATGTGGTCGAGCTTCTTAACATTATCGACCTTGTGGCATCAGTAGAGGAGGATATGCATGTCAGCTACAATTATCTCGGCTTCGCATCAGTCCTTTCACGAATGATCGGTAACGAGGAAAGAGCCAGGTACTACAAGGGACAGATGGCCGTTGCACAGATGCTTCATAAGTTTGCCGTCACAAACGATGTGGATGATGAGAAGCTGCTTGAGGTTCATAGCGTGAACAAGGATCTGCTCAGTACCAATTACAACCTGCGCCATCAGTTCTACAGGCTTTATGCAGTCAGCCTGATGGGAGAAGACAATAATGACTGGCTGATGGCAATGACTGAAGAGGAAACTGACGAGAATCTCAGAAAGCTTGCATCGCTTGTTTACTCATACAATGTCCTGGTGAAAGCCGGCATCGATGCCACTGATGTCAAGAAAGCGATCAAGGAACTGCTTAAACTCAAAGGAAGAGACGCCTATTTCAAGACATATACAATAGGCGAGGGCGTCGATGTGGAATTCAAGTCCAGCATTGTGTATCCGCCTAATGCCATGAGACCGGACATTGAAAAGCAGACCTTCAACATTATGAAGGAACTTTGTGCGTTCCTCAATCACAAGGGAGGTATCCTTTATCTGGGAGTCAATGACCAGGGCGGCGGACAAGGCCTTGAGGAGGATATGAAGCATGAGTACTTCAGAGACAGCAGGGACAAGTACGACAATTATGTCCGAAATCAGATCGTTGCCCAGCTTGGCCAGGAAGCGAGTCACTGCATCGAAGGACACTTTGACGACGATGCACGAGGCAGGGATGTATATATACTTGAGATCAATCCGTGTGAGCATCCAGTTAAGCTTGCAGGAAATTATTACCAGCGACAGGGATCCTCAAGCAGGAAGGTTGACAAGGATTACCTGCAGACCTTCCTGAAGAACCGTTCGACAGAGTATAGGCAGCTGATGAAGGAAAGGGGAGTGGAGATTGTTGATTCAGTCGTGGAAATGCATGCTGAAGCATCCGGTAAATCAGAAGCAAGTGCTCCTGCTGCAAAGGTGCGTACGATCGCTACAAGTTCTCTGAGAAACAATCTGCTCCATGACTACGAAGACGGATATGAGTATGCGGAGGCGTACATCCATTTGATACCAAATCATAAGTATATGATGGAAAGGGTAGACAGCTATCAGGAGGACTCATATATGCTTACTATGGCTGTACATAACAGTGAACTGGATGGATACCTTCTCCTGGTGTATGAAGATGCTACAGTATGCAAGGTTCCGATGAGCAGGATTCTGGATAAGGATGAAGGAAAGGAATACAGCAGATTCAATGGCGCCCAACTGTTGTTCGCATGTCCTGTAAGGAAGAATGACATCCTGTATCAGGCTTACGAATACAAAGGCGAGACATACCACAGATTCCAGGATGTAGCGGATATTGAAGAAGTCAATATAGGAGACTCAGGATCTCTTCTCTTTGATGTTGACTTTGATGCCCTCATCAAGAGCGATGTAATACCTGCCGAAATGAGGGATGAGCTTCCGAAACGAATCAATGACCGCAAGAGGATTGGCTACACCACTGCTAAGAAGGAGGGCGCAAAGTCATATGCTGTGGTAGAAAAACTAGGATTATTATAGCGATTTATAATCAATAAAAGTGATATATCATGATACTTACAACAACCCCATCTGTAGAAGGCAGAACAATCGCAGAATACAAGGGTATTGTATTCGGTGAGGTGATTACTGGAATCAATTTCATCAAGGATTTCGGTGCAGGACTCAGAAATATCTTCGGCGGCCGTTCCGGATCGTATGAGAAGGAATTGCTGGATGCACGTAATTCAGCACTCAGAGAACTTGAGGAGAGAGCTCGTGAAAAGGGAGCGGATGCCGTCATTGGAATTGATATCGACTATGAGGTACTTGGTCCTAACGGCGGAATGCTCATGGTTACAGCGTCCGGAACAGCTGTAAAACTTAACTACTAAAGAATTGGCAATCTTTCAACCTTAGTAAGTAGTCTTTCAAAATTACCCTTAACAAACTGATAATCAGTAGGGTTTATTTTGGGTAATCTTACAAAATAATAATCCGTCTTTCAAATTGCATTTCAGCATAAAGAAAGGCGGATTATTGTATATATTTGCATATCCGATAGGTGCCGAAAGGCATCATTCTCGTATCTCGACAGCAGGCACCCTACGGGGTGCTTGTCTTTTATGGACAGGGCAAGACCGGCCTTCGTGCGGCCTTAGGCTCGAAAATGTCCTTATTTGCTGCAAGGAAAGATTCATGCAAGTTGCCGAATTTCTTACTATCGGCTTGATTCAACAGTAAGTCTTTTACGCTGCCATCAAAGGGCAGATGAGGAAACGCTTCTTTAAGTTGCTCCAAAGAAATCATCTGTGACCGATCCGGATGGAACATCTCCATCACTGCCAGGATGACTTCCGAGTCTGTACGATAGTGTGATCTGCAATGACGCCTACCTGATACATCGAACCGATGCTCTTCGAGAAGATATCCGGACATGACGACTCCGCAATTGCCATTACCGGTTTTCACAACAATGAATCCAGTACCTTGTTCAATGGATTCCTTATTGTTTATTCCCCAAAACAATGGCTCAATGTCGTACCCAGTGAATAAGTTCCATAAGTCATACTCAAAACTGTCCATGGAGTAATGTGAATTCTCAGGGTCCCAAAATAATATCAAGCCAACTTCTCTCATGGTTAGAATGTTTGATATAATTAGTGGAAAGCTTATTTTGGATATTTACGATAGACGTACTTCTGAAGCCACCTTTTCTCTTCCAGAGTGACAACGGGAGCATACTCACTTATCAGGCATCCCGTGAAGAGGTCGACTGCCATCTCCTCGATGATGTCGATAAGTTCGAGGTCATCAGTGTAATACTCCGGAATAGCCTTCCTGCCCAGAAGCATTCCCATAATGTTGCCGCAGATGGCACCTGTGGAGTCGCTGTCACCGGAATGGTTCACCGAGCTGACGATTGCATCCTCAAAGCAGTCGCTATGCTTCACGGCACTGTATATTGCTATTGCCAATGCCTCGTGGCCGGTCCATCCGCCTCCAATCCTTTCTATAGCTTCCACGTCCGCCATAGGGGCCTTTGCGAGCATAAGGGCCTTGAGGACTATATTCTCCATCTTTGTTACTTCCATCGGCCAGAGTTCGCCATAAGTCTTGCCATTGTCAGGCTCGGACTGGATTGACGGAAGTCTGTCCAAAGCGGTCTTTACGATATCCTCAAGGCTCCTGCCGTTTTCTGCTTCCCCTGCGAGGATCTGCATCAGAATGTCGTTCAGCACGGCAGACGGGAGAAATCCAAGCGGATGTTTGTGGGTGATTCGTGCTGCTTCAGCTGCAACCATGTCGCAGTAGTTGTATTCTCCGCCAGCGTATCCGTGGAGATAGTCAAGGATGGCAAGAGGTGCTGTCCTCATTACTCCACCACAGCCACAACTGTCATTGTGAGCTTCCTCATTCCTTTCAATTGCTTTTAATGCAGATAGGCATGTGTTACCTGGAGCACGACGTGCAAAGAGCTCCGGAATATACATAAGCCACGAGAAAACAAGGCAATCGTCCTCATCAAGATCTGTTGATTGAGGACCATCCCACTCCTGGGTGTGAAGCCAGTCGATGTAAGTATTGTAGCAATAGGTATCAATCCTTCCCATGACGCCTCGAGTACAGCCTCGCGTCATTCCGAGGAGAATGGCATTTGCAGTGAAGAGCATCATCTGGGTGTCGTCAGAGATGAGAGCCTTTCCACTAGGGGAAAGTGAGTATCTGGTAATGCCCTTCGGCCCGTACATGGTACGGATGGAAGGCCATGACTCAAACTCTACGGCATATCCCAAAGCGTCACCGGCTGCTCCTCCTATAAGGCAACCCAATGCCCTGTCCTTGTTCTTTTCATTCAATAGCGGATTCTCTCTCATTACTCTTTTTTTAATTGTCTGTATGCCTTGATATATTTGTTCAGTCTTGTCAAGTCCTTCTCGGTCACCTCTTCAAGACGTGTTATGTCCATGTTGTCCTTAAGGTCATTCAGTTTGACCTTGACGGCCAGTGGATTGGTCTTCACTCTAGCAATGAAGTGGTCGTAATCCTCATCCTCGGACAGCTTGGTGACGCATCGGAGTGCGTCCATCACATCTTTCGGGATACCTTCGTTCTCAAGCATCTCGAAGGTCCACTCTGAGTCTTCCACCACATCATGAAGGACGCCTACTATCTTCTCCTCGACTGTCTTTCCCATCTTCATCACTCTCATCGGATGCTCGATGTAAGGCTTGCCGGCCTTGTCCACCTGACCTTCATGAGCAGATCTGGCAATCTCCTTGGCCCTGTCAAGAATGATCTTGAGGAACATCTTGTAGAATGTGATCACTTCCAGCTCTCCAAGCTTACCCTTCAGGTTGTCATCCGCAAATCTCCAGACCTCAATCTCCTTCCCGAGGAAGTGGAGTTCCTCCTGCGTAAAGTCTTCTCTTGTGAAGTTGTTCTTTTCAAGTTCCTTGTCAATGATCTGATCGATAGTCAGTGTCTTGTATTCGCTAAACATATTATGAACGGATTAAGGTCTTGGTAAATATACGATTAATTGTTTGAAGGTTGCTCTGCTGCTCTGGCCCTGCAGTCCTCTTCCTGTTTTTCTTTTGCCTTCTTGAGGTAATTGACGACCTCCTGAAGTCTGTCTGCGTCATCTGGGTGGATGATAACTTCATCAAAATCTCCTAGAATGGACCTCATTCCGAAGACATACTTCATCGCAGTCCACATTCTTCTGAAGATATTATGGTCTCTGTTCAGATGTATGCTGATATATACTCCCGGAAACTCATCGGTCAACGGATCTGCACTGATGATGAACTGATGACTGGGGTCGTGACATTCACAGATAAAGAGCTCCTGATATTCTGACTGTTTCATGATATGTTTGTTATTTGGTTATTCGTAATGTCGTAAACGTACTGCTCAGACTCTCCATTGTAATATACATTCGGATCGTGGGCGATCAGGCAGAGTCTCTCGGCGTTCACTCCGGACATGTCAACCTGGAATCCCAGTTTCTCCGTGTAGTGCTTGGCCAGGTTCAGAAACACCTTCTTGTATAGCTTTCTGAGCTTGTCTGGAGATGAAATGAAAGGATAGTCGTAATCACTGAAATCGATCTTGTATCTGACCAGCAGATGGACTCCTTTGCCTGACAATGAGATTGAAGCAAACAACGTGTGCGGATCTTCTGAAAGGGCCTTCACTGTCTGTTCTGCATCGCTTTCGGTGATGTGGTCAATGTCGATGAAGCAGATTCCCGTAAGGTCTATCACATGGTCTTTCTTCTTTCCGTCTACCAGTATCGCAGCCGGAGCGAAAGCAGGAAGATGCATCTTCTTGATGTTGTCTCCCTTAGCCTTGTTTCCCTTGGCATACCACTTACGTGCAGCAAGAGTGTTCATCTGGACATTGTTGGGGTTCTTGGTCTTCCCGACAATCTTGGTCAGCGTGATCTCTATAGGCTGCTGTGATGTCAATCTTGTGAAATAGCTCAGTGTCATGATGGTATCCTAATCGTTTGCAAATATGAATCGAGGTTGTCTCAGAATGTGGTACTTCCGTGATAATTCTACTTGTAAAGTTCTGCCGCAGCCTTGTGAGCGTACTTAATCTCCTCTGCGAGCCAGTCAGGAGCAAGGACCTTGATGTATGGGCCGCGTGCAAGAAGAGGGCTGATGAAGTCTGTGGTAACCTTCATGGTCAGTTCGTACTCGGTGTATTCGTCAGTCACCTCTACTGCTCTCTGCGAGTGATGGAAAGGCAGGTCCCTCTGGAAGTAGGCCTCCTGACCGAAGGCTCTGAAACGGATGGTCTCCACTTCGTAGAAGTCATCGTTCAGAATGCCGTAGCACTCGGAGTAGTACCTTGCCGCATCGAAGTCAGGGTCGAACTCGAACTTCTCATCTGTCAGGGTGAGCTCCTGGATCCTGTCGAAGGACAGGGTGATGAAATGGCCCTTGTCAGGGTAGTTCATCAGTGCGTACCACCTCTTGTTGAACAGCTTCACGCAGTACGGCTCCAGCGTCATTATGGTCTCCCTCTCCGCTCCATACCTTCTGTATCTGATCTTCACCCTTACGCTGCGTCTGATGGCCTCAAGAAGCTTATGCAGGTTCTCGCCATCCGAAGGAACGGACTCCAGAAGAATCCTGTCGTGTATGCTCTTGCTCTCGGCGAGGATGTTATTCACCGACAGTGTAGAGAGCATCCAGTTCTGGATGGTGTTCTCCTCAAGGACGTCTGCATTGCCGATGTAATACCTGTAGCCGTCAGTCCTGTCGCACTCGATGTAGATTCCGAAGATCTCCTCGATTGCGTTCTTATGGCGGTTGAATGTGCTTCTTGCCATAGGGACTCCTTCGCTCATGTCAGTGCGAAGCCATTCTCTGTTCAGGTCTTCAAGGGAAATCCTTCTGAACCTGTGAATGGTATTAACCAGCCATATGTACTCTCTGAAGATTACGTGCGATCTCATAGTTTTCAATACAATTTTGTAACTTATGAGTGCAAAAGTACAGCTAGCTTGTGCCAATTTGTGACACAAGCTAAAAATATTGCTCGTTATATTCTGACTATTTCCTCCTTTCTCTAAAAATCAATTTAGGAACTTCTCTTTCTTTGAGTCTAACTCTCTCGATCTCAGCTACTGAATACATCTTTCTCTGTCCAATGTACTCCGGGTGTAGTTCCTTATGTTCAGTGTATCTCTTAATCCATGATGTACCATAACGCTTATAAGCTTCTCTGCAAGATATGGCATCCTGATACGGAGCATGAATCTTTTTGAGTTCCAATGCCATCAGTTGTGCGAAGTCAGGAATATGATCTATGAGATAGAAAACCATCTCCATCGGTGTTGGCGGGTCGCTGAATTTTCTATAGTTGTAATGCATAGGAATGTGTATTTAAAAGTATTACTTATTGAATCTTCCATAAATCTCCTTTAGGTTTATTCCCATCTCACACACTTTGTCCAACTTGACTTTGACAGCGAATTCATAAATCTTTTTGGCGATTGATTCATCATCGCAAGGAAGACTGCCGTGATGTTCAATCACTAAGTATCTCCAGTATCCAGGTCTCTCCATGACACTCTTCTCGATATCCCATAGGTGATACCTGAGGAACTGTATTGCACGTTCCTCATCATCAGAAGCATTAACATCATGAGGATTGTCCTCCTCGCCTCTATACACTTTGCAGAGGTCCTTCAAATAGTCTTCAATGCCCTTCGGCTCTACTGATCTCCAGGAAGTTCTCATATCATTCACCCCATTTATCGCTGCCGCCACACATTGTGCCGACTACATTAAGACATAACACCAGAAATATAATGATACCCATAGCCATTCGATTTTAAGTGGATTCTGTATCGTAATTTGAGGGGCAAATATATATGACACATGAGCCAAAGTGGAGCACAATCACAATAATCGTGCGGGCAGGATTCAAGAAAACTAGACAAGGCTTATATGATGCCACTCTAATTGGGCTCTAATTCAAATCTAATTTTCCGGATTCTTACTTTTCTTGATATCTTTGTGCCCGTCAGGTTTGCCGTCCTCGCTCAAACGGCCCGTATACCGGTTCCGGTCTTATTCTCAGGTTTTCCGTCCTAGCTCAAACGGTCGGCATATTCTGCCTTTGCCGATGATAAAGGCAGTCATGTTTATAACCTGATATCATGACGATTACATTAAACGTACTTATCACTTTGACTGGCGGAGAGAAGATCTTCTCTGTATGGTCTGAACAGATCCCAGGAATCACCGGGATAGAAATGGCAGTGGGTGCTGGATTCTCCATCACAGATGCTGTCGATGACTGGTATGACAAGCTGCCGTCATACTTCTTCATAGATGACGAGAATGCCGTCTATAAGGAGCAGCTCAAATACAGGGTCAAGAGACCGTTCATGGTCGAGAAAGGGGAGTATCCACGAATTCTTAGAGTAAACTAGTATGGATATCAATGTGTATGTGGAAGAGGTCATCCTGGATGACTCTCCTGTATATGTGGTATATCCGGAGGATGAGATATACTCAGAGGTTGTCGGCGTTGCTGAATCTGTGGAAGAAGCCAGGCGGGATTTCGCCAGTTCATTCAATAGGATGTACTACAATGACAACGGTGTTCCGATCTTCATTGAAGTGTAAGAAAAGTAACAGGGCCGCAATATCGCGACCCTGTCTTGCTGAATTATATCTTCATCGATTTCCTAGGAGCCTGCCCTTGACTGAGTCCCTCAATCAATCTCTGGTCTTGGGAGTTAGCCACATCTTCATTTGCCACTGCGATGTTCAGTTTCCTGTCATTCCCGCCGACTCCTACGCCTTCGTCAAGACAGAATTCACCGATAGCCTGTTTCAACGAGTCAAATGAAAGGTTTCTGAATACGGATTCCGTCCTCTCTCCGAACCATTCCATCGGTCCGAAATCACCGCCCTGGTCAACTCTTAGAAGGCCGTTGTTTGGATCAATGCCGACAGAACCGGCAAAGATATCACCCTTGAAGATTTCGATCTTGTCATGGAAGATGACAGGGTAGTAGGCGTTAGCGAAATGGATATCTCCATCACCAATATACCCTACCTGCTCATATAGATCTTCCTTGACCTGCTTGACATAGTCAACCAGTTCGCAGAAGGCCTGTCGGGCAGCGATTCTTGCCTCCTTATCCGGCAGCATCTCTCCCGTCATTGTCACTGCAGTCCTGAATTCCCCGTCCTGGAAATAGATTGTACGCACCTCAGGACGCTTCTGCTCCACATAAGTGCCGTCCTTGTCCTGCACGCAAAGTTCCTTATAGGTCTTCTGCAGCAACTCCGGTCTGATGATGGTGATGTCATTGCCGAACCGTCCCTTCAGAGCAGCTATGAGCTCTTTACGGTGATGGTCTGCAACGAATATCCTGTCTCCGTCAGGCTTCTTGATTATATGGAATGCCAGGTCGTTGGTGTGCTCCACCTTCTTTGCGGGTTCCTCTGCAGGCTTTCGCGTCAGAGACATCTCGTAGGACTCCATGGTATTCTTCAGCTCGCTAGGCATATTCTTGGTACACTGCTTGACGATCTCCTCGGGAATATCCTTGTAGAATGCCTGAGCCAACGCACCTGCCATCGATGCGATGGATGTGGAATCTCCTCCCATGGCAACTGACCTTCTGACCACATCCTCGAAGCTGCTGCCTTCCATAAAGCATTTCAGGGCTGCTGTTAGCGTGTTCATGGTCGAGTAATCCATCTTGCCGGTCGGTCTGTAATAGAACTCTCCGCTAGGTTCTCCGTTGATCAGCACGTCCTCCTTCTGAGCACCCATCAGGATTGTCTTGAGATCCTCGTCCTTGAGGGAGAAATCTATCCCATAGCAGTTCTCCATTGCAAAGCGGATATCATCCTTGCTGCGTCCATGATGTGCCTGCCAGATGGCTTCCGTGAGTGCCTGTGCTCCTTTTATGCTGTCCGGATGACTATGCGTGAACTCTGCACTCATCTTCGCCAGATCGATGGCATCCTTGAGTTCGCTTACCGTAAGCGCGATAGGCGAGACTCTTGTCACCGGATCATTGGTATCCCTGTTGAACGGCTTGAAGTACTCGCTCCTGCACCATATGCTCATGGTAGGGGAGAATCCGCATTCGGGATACCTGGAGTACATCTCCTGAAGACATGATATGAAGGTACCCTTGCGGTGCTCGGGATCCGTTGCGATCCATCGGGCAACCGCGAGGGTCATGACAGTTGCGTCAGTCACCTTGGGGAAGAATGTGATGTCTTCTCCGCCGTGTCTGCCACGCACGCTGGCGAACATCTCAAACTCACTGTCCGCTGCGTTCTTTCTCTCGTATGGAGACGCTATGATGTCCCCAGCCACTGCCCCCAGCATACTATCCCATCTTCATCGATTGCTTTCTTCCTTTCTTCTGCCCTTCCTTCATGGAGTTCTCCACCTGCTGCTTGACCTGTGGGTCCACCTTCAGCTCCTTGGAGTACTTCATGTCAAGACCGGCCTTCTGTGCCTCCTTGAACCAGGTAGGATGACAGGTCACCACCTGACGCTGTGCCGCATCGAACTGCACGCAGCAGGTGAATCTCTCGCCGTCGCGTTTCATTCCGGAGATGGCGATGGCCTTGCCCTCTGCGAGCGCCTTTGCCTGTTCATCTGTGAAGGTGACTCCGTAGATTCCCTTTCCCCTTGAATGACCCTTGTCGTCCAGAAGCATTGCCTTTACCTGCTCCACAGGCATTCCCACGACACGGTTGGTAGGCTGGTGGATAGATACGAGGAACTCCTGCTTGCGTCCGTCCACCTCTATGGCGATTGGACGGCCACCATTAGCATTGGCAAGTCCGTAGCGTGTGTTCTTGCTGTTGTCCTCCCACGAAGTCCTCTCGGTGAGGGCCTCCTTGACCTTCTGGCTTGTGATCGGCTGATTGTAGAGATAGAGCTGGTCGTTAGGGGTCTTCGCCTTCTCCATGGTGAAGAGCTTGACCGCCCATTCCTGGTTCTCACCCTGCGGGTAGGCTCTTAGCGAGAACAGTCCGCTGAGTTCCTTCGTGTTTCCGTACACGAGGTCAGTCATCTGTCCGTAGGCTAGCTGCATAGCCACCGAAGGGTTCTTCATGATAGTTTCCTTGGCGATACCGTACTTTTCCTTCAGGTTATCCCAATTGATCTTGTCCAGTCTGTTCAGGACATCGGTTGGTAATGAAATTTCCATATGAATTTGATTTATGGGTTGATGTCTTTGCAATCAACATCTCGTTGTAGTCCTTGTACCCATCGAACAGATGGGACATTCTGACTACACGGGATTCATCATTCACACAGAAACATTCAATCTGGGCTGCGGCATCCTCGCCGGCCCTGTCATTATCAAGATACAGGTGTATCTCCTTGTGAGCCGAAAGGAAATCCAAGGCTCTCTTGAGATTGGATACACTGTTCAGTACGCACACGTCGCACGGAAGGACATCGATTCCCTGATCCTCGATCCATGAGAGGAAATCGAAGAATCCTTCGAATACAGCTATTGTATCAGCAGGTTCTTCAGCTCCGATGATGGAGATGCCGCTGGCAGAACATTTCTTCACAGAATTCGAGCGAAGTACATATCCTCCGGCTTGATTCGCAAATCCTATGGCGTAATGCTTAAGTGTAGGGGAATAGACACTGTGAAAGGTTATCTGGACGCAGAATCTGTCCAATGTATCCTTTGAGATTCCACGCTCTGCTGCGTATTTCAGCAGACCCTTCCGTCTGAACTCCGCAGCCTTATGATCTATTATGATGCTCCTCTCGGGTTCCTTTCTTGCAGGTGAAGGGGAGCGGTATGCATACGACGGAATGAACGAGGTATTCATCTGGGCGAGGATATCGAAGGCATCTTCAGCTTCGCATCCTGCCAGCCTGATCACTAGTGTGAGCACACCGCCTCCCTCGGCCAGGCCGAAATCGTACCATACGTTCTTCCTCGGGTTTACGTGAAACGAACGGTTACTCTCCTCTCTGAACGGAGAGAAGTAGTGATAGGTCCTGTCATGGCTGGTATCCTTTCCGTAGAACGACAGGACTGCCTCGATAGGAGTCGAAAGGAGAATTCCTTTCTCTTCGTATGTATAGCTGGCCATAAGAATCTAAATTGCTCGTTAAATGATACTAAATGTTTGTTAAATAAAAATATTTACATACATTTGCAGCACTATCGCAAGGAATACGAATACTGTTGTTAAATACTTTCAAGGACAAAGTTAAAAGAAACTAATTGTTTTTGCAACTTTTGACCCAGTTCTTGATGCAATGCTCACTAAAAATGCGTAAAGAAGCTAGCAATCCTGAAAGCAATTATCAGGATGGTCAGTGGAACCTGGTACATCTCAAGTTCCTGACCGACTTCATGGAAGAGACTGGACTGACTACTGCGTCAGTTGCCGAGCTGGTAGGCATCTCAAGACAGGCTGTCTACTACTGGTTCAAGAAGGACAACGTCAGAATCTCGATGATCTACAAGCTGTTCGAGGCATACGGCTACAGGATCGAGTTCGACCTGATCAAGGAAAGACCTACGGAAGGGGAGCCTGCAAGGGTTGAAATGGAGGTCGAGAGAGAGTCTAAGACAGGCAAGAGACTGGAATTTCTGGCAAGCGCCCTCAAGAGATACAACATCTACAGGGAGGAAATCTCTCCAAAGATGGGTATCGGAACCACTACAATCTACTACTGGCTCAGCCATGATGATGTATTCATCTCGTACATCTATCAGCTTGCTGAAGTGGCAGGACTGAAGGTGTCGATCAAGATTACACCAAACAAGAACACTAAGTAGAACACTTAAATAGTATTTAACATGAAAGAATTGGTAGAAAAGATCAACGCTCTCTATGCAGAGTTTGAGAAGGATGCGACAGCTCAGGCTGACAAGGGAAACAAAGCTGCAGGTCAGAGAGCAAGAAAAGTTTCACTCGCTTTGGAGAAGGAACTTAAAAATTTTAGACGCCTGTCACTCGAGGCAATAAAGTAATCTGAACAAGATACTTAACAACGTCTGGAACGAAGAATGGAGTAATCCACTCTTCGTTTTTTTGTTATATTCCTAAACTCTGAACTGGATTGCTAGGACTCTCGGGGTTTTCTTAAGAATATATCATCCAGCGAATCCAATTGTATTCTGAAATTGTGGAACCTATAGCTTTTCGTTAAACCAGCGTTTGTAGTCCACTGTGTTAAGAGCGAGTTTGCTTCAGGGTAAGACATCCCTTGAAACACGTGCCCTTCGTTATCGCATTGGCGGATTATTTCAGCCGCCTCGCTTGATATATATGTTCGTTTGCCTCTTTTCCCTTTGATATCTAAGGACCAATTACCGAAGTCGTCACTAGTCAAGTCCTTTACTTCAAGCCTTAAAAGGTAAGATACAGGCAGACCAGTCAAAAGATGGAGGTTAAGCAATTTTTCGACCCTGTGGTCTCGTTCCGGATACCGATATAGCTTCCTCAGATCAGCAAATGAAACTACGCAGTCATCATCAGGATAGCGTGGTAACCCTGCACCGGCAATGTCATCCTCAGAAATGAAACCTTTACTTATGGCTGTCCTGCATACAAATAGCATCTGACGCATGTATAGCAATACAGTCGAGTTGGCAAGCAGGGCGCCTTTGGATGTGGATGCCTTGCATTCAAGAAAGGTCTGATATTCTGCAATGAATCCAGCGTTTATTCTGTCGAAAGCACATCGTTCACCTGTGAATTTAATCAACTGCTTGAGCGATGCTGTTAGATTGTATCCCATACTTGCTGCTAGATGTCTATAGAACGAGATGAAGTCTTCAGATGGTAGTCGGATCCTGCCATTGTCGAATTCTGATCTGCGCTTATCAAGTAATGAGTTGGCTTTGGAGTATCTTAGTCTGTTGAATTTCTCCTGATTTGCATTTGCTGGGTTCGTATATACCTTGATACCTATATCCTCATAATCAAGGGTAAGGCCTCTTTTCATGTCAATAAGGGCCGGAGTGTATCTGATAAGAAGCCTCGCCCAGCCGTGACCTATTTTCTTTTGAAAGATTTCTATGATGGCTCTGCGCCTTTCGTTGCTCATTTCCTTCTTTTCTTTTTTAAGGTAATTGCATTAGCTGCCATTCGTCTCTTGTCATCAACAAGATCAGCATAAATCTGTGTGGTTTTGACATCCCTATGAGTTAACTGGTGTGACACGGTATAAATGTCGGTACCATATGCCATAAGTAGGGTGGCGTAGGTGTGACGAAAGTTATGAAACGTGATCTCCTTGGATATCCCAGCATCCTTTATCCATTGTTTTAAAGGAGCGTATGTCATGGCTCTATTCAAACCGTAAAACACAAGTCCCGATTCTTTTCTTTCTCCACAGTATGCGAGAGCTTCCTCACTGATGAATATGACATCATCTCTACCTGCCTTTACGATATTCTTGATAATGCATGGGCCACCATCAGGTGCTGTTTTTATGTCACTCCAGTCAAGGTCAAGAATGTCACTGATTCGCAAACCGGTGAATATGGAAAACATCGAAGCTCTCTTGAGCACGGCATATCTGCACGGCGTCTTTTCAAGACGCATGACTTCCTCCATAATCAGATATGCCCTCTGGGGATTCCTGTAAGGTATTTTCTCTAGACATTCGGCTATGTTATTGGGAATCAGATGCTCCTTATAAGCTAGCTTCAGTATGTATTGGAACCGGCTGAAATAACTGCATGCTGAATTATGGCTCAGTTTGTTTCCGTCCTTCTTTTTTGCCGTATTCGTAAGATGGTCTCGGTAGCCGTTACATAAGAACATGCTTATGTCGCCGAATCTGCACTGGCCGTTACAGAATCTGAAGAAATGTATATAAGATGAATCTTTCTGGCCAACCTTATCTTTATAATATGCCAGGAAATCATTCTTCTCATTGCGTGTATCATACAGACCATACTGCTTGTTGATCATCTCTATAGCTTTGCGGGATCGAATCTCTTCAGCTTGTCGCATAGTGTTCTCATTATGCTCCCTCTGTTCCTTATTAGTCGGATTGAGGTAGACAGTCATGTGTAGATATTCCTGCCTGTAAGTCCTTCCCGTCACTTGATTCTTGATGGGAGGATGATAGTCAAGAAACAAATATCCCTTGCCGTTTTTCCTGTTGCTTTGCCTTAAAGATACTGTTGAAATCATATGCTCAATTATTTATGCTGCAATGATGATAATATTTTCACTTTCTGAAATCTTGATAGAGTGAGATTAGAGCGAGATTAGAGTCTGGTAAGATTGAACCTTACTCCAAATCCCCATATGCAGCGATGAAATCAGCCTTGTTTATCCATAATGTCCGTTTTACTGTGAGGCGTCTTATGTTATGTCCTCGCAGTCTGTTATGAAGCTGCTTCCTGCTAAGTCCCATCAGCTCCATAACTTCTTCGGCTTTATAGTATTCTTTCTTGAAGTCGATTCCGACATGCTTTGCTTCATAGACATGCTTTCGTGAGTATAGAACACTGCTGCCTATGTGTGGCTTCTTTGGTATTGCTCTTTCGCTGACAAGCGAATATATGGCACTGTCTGTCATTGAAAACATCTCCTTTATCTCTTCCTTGCTGATCCAGTCTGTAATTTCAGGGTACAGGTCTTTGTTCCTGCGTCTAGAGAGGTTCTCGATCTGGGACCTTTTATAGTATTTGCAGTTGCCGAATGTGACAGATTCCAGTTTATGCTTCTTGAATAATTTCCAGGCTGTGGCATTGCATACTCCCAGTATTACACACGCTTCTTTCTTGCTTACGTATTTGTCTGCAATGTCTTCATTGAGTTCTTCTTCTGTGGATGCTCCTGCTTTTGATTCAGCAAGCTTGATGATTCTCTCCTCTTTGGAATAGGGCAGTCTTTTTTCAAACAGACAATCCAGGTCAGCTCGTCTTAGCCTTACTGTCGCTCCCAATTTCATTGACGGAATCATTCCTGATTGTATATAGCGGAATAATGTCGACCGGCTGATCCCTAGATAGACAAGAGCTTCCCTTATACTCACGACCTCTTTCTTTGTGTATTCAGATATGATTTGCTCCTGGTCACGAGAAACTACAATCTTCCTGTTCATTGCCCTGTGCCGAGCTTTGTAAGCCCTTTGCGAGCACTGGTGCGAGCAGTACTGAGTGCATGACTTTTGGGCAGTAAATTCTTTACCGCAGAAAGCGCATATTCGTGTATATCTCATCTTTATTTCTCCCTATTTCACCCCCAAATTTGTGTCATCTTGTGTCACTGTGTGTCAGGGTGTGTCACATCGTTTAACATCTCGTTTAGATTGTCCTTTCGTTGTGATGCTAATTTTAAAATTTCAACAAATTCTGTTAAAACAAATTATAAATATCGTATTATACCGTATTACAAGACGGGTATGCAGAAATAAAAAGGAGCGACGCGTGTCGCTCCTAACTATTTGTGTACCAATACGATAGCTTGTTAAATTTTGTTGAAAATTACTTTCCGATGCAGAAATTCGCAAAAATATTAATCAGCACATCCTGGGCTGAAATCTCGCCCGAGATTGTTCCGAGAGCATAAATGGTTTCGCGGATGTCCTGGCTGACGAGGTCGGTAGGGAGACCGGAGGCGAGGCCTTCGCTGGCGCGGAGGAGGGAAGCGCGAGCGTCGGACAGAGCCTGGACGTGACGCTGGTTTGTGACCAGTGTGGTGTCGCTGTCTGCGAGGAGATCGCGTTGTGAAGCGGCAAGGACACCTCGTAAAATGTCGATGCCGGAGCCGGTTTTGGCGGAAATCGGTATGATCGGCGTCTCTTTTTCGAGATTTTCTGCAGATTCGATGACCTTTGCTGTAATACCTTTATCTTCAAGTGAAGAAACAATATAGTTTACGATGCTAACATTTTTGTTTACCTCGCAAATGTCGGTTTTATTGAGGAGAAATATCAGATTTTGCGATGTGAAGTCAACTTTGCTGACGATCTCTTTCACGGTGTCGCAAGTGCTCTCGAAGTCACGGGTCAGGTCGACCATTCCAAGCACAGTGGAAGCTTCAGAAATCTTTTTGAACGTTCTTTCGATTCCTATCTTTTCGACAATTTCTTCTGTCTCCCGCAGTCCCGCTGTGTCGATGAATCGGAACATCACTCCGTCGATGTTAAGGGTTTCTTCAATGGTGTCTCGGGTGGTTCCATGCACGTCTGAAACTATGGCCCGGTCTTCGCCGAGAAGGGCGTTCAGGAGTGTGCTTTTTCCCGTGTTGGTCGCTCCTGCGATCGCTACCGGCACTCCGTTCTTTATCGCATTTCCCAGTTTGAATGAGTCGATAAGTCTTGAAATGTGGGCGACAAGGGCGTTCAGCAGTGAGTCGAGCTTCGAGCGGTCTGCGAATTCCACTTCTTCTTCGCTGAAATCCAGTTCGAGCTCCATCAATGATACCAGTTCAAGAAGTTCAGTCCTCATTTCCTTAAGTTCCGATGAGAATCCGCCTTTCATCTGCTTGAAAGCTATGCGATGTGCTGCCGCATTCTGCGATGCGATCACATCTGCCACTGCCTCCGCCTGTGCAAGGTCCATCTTTCCGTTAAGGAAGGCTCTCTGCGTGAATTCACCGGGTTCTGCAGCGCGTGCGCCGGCCCCGTAAAGCAGGTTCATTATGGATGTGACGATGTATGATGATGCGTGGCATGATATCTCGACGGAATTCTCTCCTGTATATGAATGCGGAGACCGGAATACGCTGACCAGCACTTCGTCGATGATAGTTCCCGCGCCATCCTGGACTGTTCCGAACTTTATCGTGTATCCGGCCGCGTCGGAAATCTTGCCTTTCCTGCATGAGATAATCTTGTCTGTAATGCTCAATGCCTCGGGCCCGCTTACTCTGATCACTGATATTGCCCCTGTTCCGGGCACGGTTGCTGGTGCGCAAATGGTATCTTCGTTCCTAATATACATGGTAATATTTTCTGGTCTGACATGTGCGTCAGGACATTCATGACACGTTGCCTGATTATAGCGCGACAAAATTACCATAAATGCAAAAGAAATCGAAATTAATTTATGAAAATTGGCGAAAAATGAATATCTTCGCCAAGTTTTGCGAATGAAATTTTCGCTCAAAATAAAGTAAACATAAAAGGGAAACGCCATGTGTAAACGGAATTGCTTCGGTACATATCTGACAATGAATGCATTACCAGATAATGCCATGACTTCTTTTTCCTTTTATACTATAACTGTCGGCCATTTTCTCTAATCGAGAAATGGTCTTTTTTTTATCCTCGCCGGTCAGGCAATCACCCTGGACCGGTCTTGGACAGCGGCTTTGAAGAAAATATAAATTTAAACTGATATAGAATGAAACTTAAAGCTACACTTCGTCTGGAGAACGGCATGGAATTCCATGGCTATTCCTTCGGCTGTGATCGTGCAGTCGGCGGTGAGGTTGTCTTCAACACATCGATGGTCGGCTATCCCGAGCAGCTGACTGACGCGACCTACAGCGGTCAGATCCTTTGTCTGACTTATCCTCTCATCGGAAACTACGGTGTTCCGTCAGAGGAGCTGGTTGCAGAATCTCTTTCAAAGAATTTCGAGTCCGACAGAATCCATCCTAATGGCCTCATAATCTTTGATTATAGCGAGGATTACAGCAACTGGGAGGCAGAGAAGAGCCTCGAGCAGTGGATGAAGGAGCAGAATCTTACAGGAATCTACGGAATCGACACCCGCGAACTCACGAAGATCCTTCGCGACAAGGGATCGATGAAGGGATATATCCTCCCTGAAGGTGCTGCAAAGCCTGAAGAGCCAGTTACACCTTCTCCGGCTGATGTGTGCTGCAATGAGACTATAATCTATCCGGCACAGCCTGCACAGGACGTGGAGAATATCAACGGCAGCAAAGCTGCACTGGCAGAAGGCAAGAAGGTGGTTGTCGTTGACCTCGGAGTGAAGCACAGCATCATAAGAGGCCTTATCGCCCGTGGCGCAGAGGTGATCCGCGTCCCTTATGACTATGACTACACTGAAATGGAATATGACGGTGTATATGTGTCAAACGGCCCTGGATGCACATGCAACTGCGAGAAGACAGTAGAGGTTCTCAAGAAAGTTCTCGCCGGCAACAAGCCTGTATTCGGTCTCGGTATGGGATATCATCTTATCGCAAAGGCGGCAGGCTGCGAGCTCGTAAGACTTGCTCATCCGCACAGAAGCTCGAACCAGCCTGTACGTAAGGAGGGAACAAACCGCACATATATATCTTCGCAGAATGTATATCGTGCAGTCAAGGCTTCAACTGTTCCATCGGACTGGGAAGTTTACTTCACAAATCTTAACGACGGTGCAGCAGACGGCCTCCGTCACAAGACCAAGCCGTTCATCGGCCTTAACTTCGCCCCGGAAGTATGCGTCGGACTTACCGAGAATGTAACACCTCTGGATGAATTCATCAGCAAACTTTAAGGATATGATAGACAACAATATAAAGAAAGTGGTAGTGCTCGGTTCGGGAGCACTCAAGATCGGACAGGCCGGCGAGTTCGACTATTCTGGATCGCAGGCACTCAAGGCTCTCAAGGAAGAGGGAATCGAAACCATCCTCATCAACCCGAACATCGCTACAGTCCAGACTTCCGAGCAGGTTGCTGACAAGGTATATTTCCTTCCTGTGACTGCATATTTCGTTGAGAAGGTGATCCAGAAGGAAGCACCACAGGGTATCCTCCTCGCATTCGGTGGGCAGACTGCGCTGAACTGCGGAGTGGAGCTATATGAGGCAGGTATTCTCGAAAAATATAATGTGAAGGTGCTAGGAACTCCGGTTCAGGCCATCATGGATACAGAGGACCGCGAGTTCTTCAATGCAAAGCTTGCAGAAATCAATGTCAAGACCATCAAGTCACATGCTGTCGAGACTGTCGAGGCTGCGAAGGAAGCAGCGAAGGAACTCGGTTACCCTGTCATCGTCCGTGCTGCTTATGCTCTCGGAGGACTCGGATCAGGCTTCTGTAACAATGAGGAGGAGCTCGTTACGCTTTGCGAAAGCTCATTCTCATTCTCTCCTCAGGTTCTCGTAGAGAAATCTCTCAAGGGCTGGAAGGAGATCGAGTATGAGGTGATGCGTGACCGTTACGACAACTGCATCGCAATATGTAACATGGAGAACTTCGACCCTCTCGGTATCCATACCGGTGAGTCTATCGTAGTCGCTCCTACACAGACCCTCAGCGCGAAGGAGGTACAGTTCCTCCACGACCTCGCCATAAAGATGGTCCGCCATATCGGTATCGTAGGTGAGTGTAATGTACAGTATGCGTACGACACTGATTCTATGGAATATTATGTTATCGAGATGAATGCCCGCCTCAGCCGCTCATCTGCGCTTGCATCGAAGGCTACAGGTTTCCCTATCGCATTTGTAGCAGCGAAGATTGGTCTCGGATATGGTCTTTTCGATATCAAGAACTCTGTCACCAAGCAGACTCCGGCATTCTTCGAGCCTGCTCTTGACTATGTTGTAGCAAAGATTCCTCGCTGGGACCTTTCGAAGTTCACAGGCGTATCCCGTAAGATCGGTTCTTCGATGAAGTCGGTCGGAGAGGTGATGTCATTGGGACGTAACTTCGAGGAAATCATCCAGAAGGGTCTCCGTATGATCGGTCAGGGTGCAAACGGTTTCGTGGGCAACAAGGACATCAAGGTTGACGACATCGACAAAGCTCTAAATGAGCCAACAGATAACCGTATCTTCGTGATCTCAAAGGCTATGCAGGCCGGTTACACAGTTGACCAGATCCATGACCTTACAAAGATCGACAAGTGGTTCCTCAATAAGCTTCAGGGAATTGTCAACACATATAAGGAAATGTGTGCATTTGACAATTGCGAGGCTATGCCTCTCGAACTCCTCAAGAAGGCGAAGGTGCAGGGATTCTCTGATGTACAGGTTGCAAATGCGCTTTACAAGGGAATGGACACTGAAATGGCGGAGGATATCGTCCGCTCATTCCGTAAGGCTCACGGAGTCGTTCCATGCGTCAAGCAGATCGACACACTTGCAGCCGACTATCCTGCAGCTACCAACTACCTCTACCTCACATACGGCGGTAACTTCAATGATGTGAAGTATCAGCACGACAAGAATTCAGTGATCGTTCTCGGTTCAGGAGCATACCGTATCGGTAGTTCGGTTGAGTTTGACTGGTGTTCTGTAAACGCCCTCCAGACTATCCGCAATCAGGGATACAGGGGAGTGATGATCAACTACAACCCCGAGACCGTTTCTACTGACTACGACATGTGTGACCGTCTTTACTTCGACGAGCTTACATTCGAGCGCGTAATGGATATCCATGACCTTGAGAATCCTCATGGAACAGTAGTTTCAGTAGGTGGTCAGATTCCTAACAACCTCGCTCTCCGTCTCGATCAGAATAAGGTCAATATCCTTGGTACAAAGGCTACATCTATCGACAAGGCGGAGGACCGTCACAAGTTCTCGTCAATCGTGGACGCTCTCGGCATCGACCAGCCAAAATGGAAGGAACTTACCAACTTTGACGAGGTAGACCAGTTCATCGACCAGGTAGGCTTCCCTGTTCTTGTCCGTCCTTCATATGTTCTTTCTGGTGCTGCCATGAATGTCTGCTACAATCATGAGGAGCTTCGCAATTTCCTCGGACTTGCTGCGGAAGTGTCTGAAAAACATCCGGTTGTGATGTCTGAGTTCATGCAGCGCTGCAAGGAGATCGAGTTTGATGCGGTTGCAGACAACGGTGAGGTTATCGCTTACGCGATTTCAGAGCATATCGAGTTCGCCGGCGTACACTCCGGAGATGCTACAATCCAGTTCCCTCCACAGAAGCTTTATGTAGAGACAGTCCGCCGTATCAAGAAGATTGCAAAGAAGATTGCTGCAGCTCTCGAGATCACAGGACCATTCAATATCCAGTTCCTCGCAAAGGACAACTACATCAAGGTCATCGAGTGTAACCTCCGTGCTTCACGAAGCTTCCCGTTCGTTTCCAAGGTGCTTAAGATCAATATGATAGAGCTGGCAACTAAAGCAATGCTTGGACTTAAGCCTGCTGCTCCTCGCAAGTCAGCATTCGATCTTGACTATGTAGGTATCAAGTCTTCGCAGTTCTCGTTCTCACGTCTCCAGCAGGCCGACCCTGTGCTCGGAGTCGACATGCACTCGACCGGTGAGGTAGGATGTATCGGTGACGATTTCAATGAGGCTCTCCTTAACTCTATGCTTTCAGTAGGATATGAGATTCCAAAGAAGAACATCCTCATTTCGTCAGGTAACGCTCTCCAGAAGGCTGACCTTCTCAATGCCTGCAAGCTCCTTGTGGAAAGAGGCTACAACCTCTATGCTACCGAGGGATCTGCAAAGTATCTTAACGAGAACGGTGTACCTGCAGAACGCGTGATCTGGCCTACAGAGGCTCAGGACCCTGAACTCGCAGGCAAGTACAAGGCTGCAATGGATATGCTTGCCAACAAGGAACTTGATCTTGTTGTCAACATTCCGAAGAACTTCTCAAGCCGAGAGCTCACCAACGGATACCATGTTCGTCGTGCTGCGATCGATTTCAACATTCCGCTCATCACTAATGCCCGTCTTGCAACAGCATTCATACGTGCATTCTGCGCAATGTCAATAGATCAGATCCAGATCAAGAGCTGGGATCAGTATTAAAATATTATGTTCCCGGACAATACGGTGAATATCAGATAAAATAATAGAGGTTGACTATAAAGCCAAAAAATGACTTTGTGGTCGACCTTTTTTCTATATGGCAAGAAAAGCCCGAAAGTGTAGTTGTACCTCTCGGCTACTATTATGATAGTAAATAAAGTATGACCCGCTTTTGCGGCTATCTTCGATTATTTTGCGGCCGAAGGGCTGCGGCTTACGACAAATACACCGAAAAATACAAGGCCCGCAGCAAGAAGCTTCTGCCAT
>JAFYLU010000069.1 GCA_017550025.1 Bacteroidales bacterium
AAACGTCATCGGACGATAGCTGAATGTACCATTACCCACATCAAGCCTCCACATCGCCTCATTTTTTCGTGCAAGCACGTTATATATCGACAGGTTGATTCCATTCTCCTGCCTTTCATCCTTTCTGAACCTGAAATTCACCGACAGGTCCAGACGTATATAAGGACGCAGCCGTGACGAATTATACTCACCATATTTGGTCATAAGATTTCCAGAAGCGATATAGAACGACTCCGGTGCGGTAAAAGGTGTACCACTCGCGCAAACAAAGCTGCCGGAGAACATCCATCTGGAATATTCGTATGAACATATGGCATTAAGTTCATGTATCCTTTCATGACTTGCAGGGTAGACAGACGGATAGTCAGGGTTATCGAATGTTCTCAGAGCGCGGCCTAAAGAATAGCTGACCCAACCAGTAAAGCTTCCCGACTGCTTCTGAAGCATTATG
Source organism: Bacteroidales bacterium (assembly GCA_017550025.1). Lineage (GTDB taxonomy): Bacteria > Bacteroidota > Bacteroidia > Bacteroidales > UBA932 > Cryptobacteroides. The sequence goes on from JAFYLU010000069.1 coordinate 452, forward strand.
TTCATGCCATAATTCATTCCGTCACCTTTCAGAAGAACACGATCGAGGTTGTACTCCGAATTCAAAAGATCAAAAAGGTCGCCATTATATTCCACCTGATTGTACAGACGTTTTCCATACACCTGGACATTCAAACGAAGCATATCTCTGAACATGCCCACATCATATCCAAAGGAACATGATTGAGCGCTTTGCGGGTTGCTGTGGCTGCCGGCCATGAACCAGAAATCAACAGGGAGGCCAATATTGGAAAGGCCGGTCTGAAACAGGTATTGATGTTGCAAAGCATATGAAAAGGAAAGTTTTCCCCACTGGTATGCATTGTACGAAAAAGAGACTGTAGGGGAAAGCCTCCAGAAAAATTCCTTCTCCGGACTGACATAAACACTGCCTTTTAATCCCGCGTCCAAAGCCATGCATCCGGCAAATGACTTGGAATAATCAGTGTACAGATCGTATTCGGCCGCACGCTGCAATTCCGAAATCGTATTCGAAGTATTGTTGTCTATATTTCTTTCAGGAGCCTGTGGTCTGACTTTATAGAATACGGCATCCAGTCCTGAAATGAAATCGCCCCACCTTACCTTTCCCTTATATCCGGCAGAACCTATTGAAGACGGAACTTTCAGAGAAGATTCTCCTTGATATAAGGAGGCATTCACACCATATCCAGATGCATATATGGTCTGATTCAGCACATAGCCGGCTCCTTTATGCTCCCAATGAACAGCACCCATCAGATTGCCCCATGTAACACCCAGGTCGACATTATAATTGCCAGCCCCGAGAAAGGCATCGTCCATTCCAAAATATGCATCTGCCCAGACCCTGTCATTGTCACCGACATTCACATGATATGTGAGGTTATAATCACCGAAACCATATCTTATCGGATTACCTCCGATCCGCAGCCATCTCTTATACAGAAGGTTAAGGTACGACTGTCTGGCAGATATATGGAAATATGATCTTTGCCCCGCCTTGAAAGAAAGAGAACCTTGAGAAGACATTATTCCCACGGTGAAATCACCCTTCATGTTCCGTTGCAATGTATCCGGAAGCTCCATGTCGATATGTCCTCCAAGCCTGTTGGCTACTGAAGATCCGGTCACTGAACGGGTAAAGGTCATCTGACTGTAATGCGACGGATTGAAGATCGAAAAGAGACCGAAAAGATGGTTGGCACCAAAGATCGGCACACCTCCTGCAGACATGTAATTATGGGCATTGTCACATCCTTGTATATGAATTCCTGAATCGTATTCCGAAGAGGTCTGGACACCTGAAAAATACTTGAGCATATTCAAGGGATCCGTATTTCCAAGAATCTTAGGATACCCCTGCAGGGCCGCCAGATCCACTTCCATCAGGCTTCCGCCATCCAGTTTCAGCACCGAGGTATGTTTGTGTGACGTGAACATAGCACTATCCAGATCCATATATACAGAATCAGTTTGCGCCTGGGTCTCTGCAGAAAAAAGCAAAGAAACCCAAAGCGCAAACAGAAGTACTATATTCAGTCTGTATTTCAAATCAGGAAATACTAATAGATCTCATCTACCATATCCTCGTAATCGTAGATGAAGTCTTCAAAATCCTCTACGAGATCCTCGAAGATCCTATCATCAAAATACTCATAGAAGAAGTATCTTGTACCGTCATCAAATACAATTACAGGCTCTATCCAATAATATTCTTCACCATAATAGTTCTCGTCGGCCACAGGTTCAAACTCAATTCTTGCCTGCTTTACAGATGTGCCGTCATAGTATACCGCCAGATCGACAAGAGCTGTCACATTTCCTGCCGCCCTCTCACACTCACGCTCCGAGTAGTATGTCTCATCAAGATATGAATAGAGCTTGTTCAGATCGCGGCATGAGCCCTTGATCTGAATCTCTCCCATGATGTTAACCTTAACATCAGCCGATCCGTCCCAATCCTCAATATAGATTTCATCGTCATCTTCTTCAATATTGACATCTGCATTTACGCTTACAGACTGAGAGAAAATGAACACGCTGCCTTTCTTAAGGGCAATCGAGTACTCGACCTTTCCTGTTGATGCGTTGCATGCCGCATTCTTCAATGTCATTACAAGGTCATCTATCTTCAGGTCCACTTCCACGCTGACGCGGTCCTTCTCAACATCAACTCCATCCTTGCTGATGCTGTAGTCAAATCTCACCTCAGCATCTGCAAAGAACTTTCCGTCCCTGTTTATCTTAAGGGCCAGTGAAGACGGTATCTCTACTGTCACATTGTACACGTCCTCATATTCCTCATCATAATAATAGTCATAATATGTCTCAATATATTCTCCGAGATATACTTTCTTCAACCCCTTTGGAGTCACCTCGAACTCCCAGTCCTCTCCATCTACATCCCTGATTATCACCTTAGTATCCTTCGAATCCTTGTAAGTAGCCTTGTCCTTGTCAAGAGTCAGGATACCTGTGCAGTTTGAAAGGAAAAGGGTATATGTATATTCCCACTTGTTCTGACCAGACTGCTTCTCATCATACAAAGTCTCACCGATTTCTTCGAGAACTTCCTCAACATTACTCCAGTCATAATCATCATCCTCGAAATATCTTTCACAATGAGAGAACATCACCTCGCTCAACTCGATCAGATCTTCGTATTCCTTAGCATCGAACTGGTGCATCAACTTGACTGCAACCTGTTCAAGCTTCTCCTTCTGAACATGATCGTCAAGGACCTCATCTTTATCCACGACAATGTCGTCCGGGTTAACAATTGAAGGGCCATCCGGCTCATCGATGTGATTCTTGTTGTCACATGCACTTACAAGAACGCATGCACACATAAGAGCAATAAATAACTTTTTCACAATCATTTTATTTAAAATTAAACTTATTTTCTAGAACGCAAAGACGAAGATCTTCCACATTATCAACACGGCGA
>JAFYLU010000070.1 GCA_017550025.1 Bacteroidales bacterium
ACAAGCATACCGACTTCGATGTTTTCTTCTACATAGTAGTGTACTGCCATTGAATAGATTTCATCGTCAGCAAATCCTTTGTAACCTGATTTCTGTACGGTATTCAGGATGTATGTAATGCAGTCGTCTATGTTCTTCTGCGGATTGCATACCTTCTTTGCAAAGAGGTCGTTTGCATCCATCTTCTGCATTATGAATGACTCGATGGCGGTAAAGAACGCCGGTGATACCATTGATCTTATATTGGATTGAGTTGCCATAGTGCTAATTGTTATCTTGGTTAATGTCTTGTGGGGATGTTTTAGGTACGAGACCTAATGATGAGATGAAGTCCTGGAGTTCAGGAGTGGTGGATATGATGTCTTCGAGGGACATTGTACGGGAGTAACGTAGTGTGTTCATTGTGTTGTTGTGATCAGTTTTCGTCGGTTTCACGGATTTTCTCTACAACCAGTTGGATGGTGTATGTGGTCTTGCCGTCTTTGGTGTATTTGTTAGGCCTGAGGTAGCCTGCGACAAAGACTTCGTTTCCTTTTGCAAGGATGTCGAACGGAATCTTGAATTTCAGGTTAGGGAATGCGATACAGTTCATATAGAGTGTGTCTTCTCCGACTTTACGGCCGATTGTGAAGGCTGCGAAAGACTTCTTTTCGTTGGTGATGACATCCTTTGTAAGGAATCCAGAGAGTTGGATGAGATTGTCAGATTTCATAATCTTGAAATATTAAATGGTTGAACTTAAACTGTTTTTGATGCCTACCTTGAAACGGTCCGGACGTGTCAAGGCATTTTTGGAAAATACTACCCGGAGGGTGGAGATTTTTCAAAAATCTCGTCTTGGCCTTGACTCGTCCTTAGAGGGCCGTTTCCATATTTTTGCATCAAAAACAGTTAGGTTCGACCGTTTGAAGAAAACACGACTATTTTTCGAAATTTCTGAAAGGAATCGGTAAATTTGGTGTCTAAAGGGTAGAACAAAAGAAAAACACTGATGGACAACATTGAATTTGAACCTGAGTGCAAGTCGAGAGGAATGGAAACCGGTTTACATTCCCGAGGCGAAGCCTCAGTTGCCCTTGAAAGGGAATTTACCAGAATGGTCAAGGAGCACAGGAAGACCATATATACGGTCTGCTACTTCTTCTCCAAGGATGCGGATGAGGTGAATGACCTGTTCCAGGAGATACTGATCAACTTGTGGAAGGGTTTCCCGAAGTTCCGCGGAGAGAGTTCGCACAGGACGTGGATATGGCGTGTGAGCCTTAACACCTGCAACAATCAGGTAAAGAGGAAGAAACGTGATGTAGAGACGGTTCCCCTCACCATCGACATCGACCTCTACAACGATGACGACACCAAGAGCAGGCAGATTCAGATGTTGCACAACAGGATAAGCAGGCTGGAGCCCTTTGACAGGGCGATCATTCTGCTGTGGCTGGAGAATATGACCTATGAGGATATTGCCGGCATTATGGGTATATCTCTGGCAAATGTCACCACCAGATTGTTCCGAATTAAGGAACAGCTGAAATCAATGTCTAACGCTTAATTTATTCTACCATGGCACACAATGAAGGCTTAATGGAACTTGACGCTCTTAGAGAGCAGTTCGGATACATCAATGAGAAACTTGATAAGCAGTCACTGATAAGTGAGAAGATGATGTCAGAGACTATCAGGACAAAGATCAATCGTACAGAACAGTGGTACAGACAGAGATTCCTCATCTATGCCCTTTGTCCTGTGGGAATAGTGAGTTTCGTAAATATGGGATTCCACTGGGGATATATAGCACTGTTCGTAGCCATATGCATCGCACAGTTCCTGCTGGACCGCAAATGCTACAAGACTCTTAATCCGAAAGAACTTGCTATACTTCCTGTGAGCAAGGCAAGCGAGAATGTTGCCCAGCACGGATACTGGAGAGCAATCGCTGATAAGGCGATGATTCTTCCTCTGATCATTCTTGCAGGATGGACTGTGATGATAGCCGCAAACTACACTATGAATCTTCCGATCATTGCCATCACCGCATTTATGATTACATTGGGAATTATCTGGGGCATAAAGCAGCAGAAGACCAATATGAAGAAACTTGATGAGGCAATGGAAGCCATCAGGGACCTTAAGGGATGAACATCCTATAATTGTTAAACATAAATATTTTCCGGTCAGAGGGCGTGAGTCTTCTGGCTGGATTTTTTCATTTACAATCATTGATAATTATCCGCACTGAAAAGTCATAATATTTGCACATTATCCGTATTAGATAAATAAATAATATGTTATTTATCCGTATTATATCAATAAAATGCTATATTTGCACATAGCTAATAACGACACAGGAATATGAAAATTTCAGACATAGAGAAAGTATTGCTTGAGCAGCAGGATGAACTTGAAGCCCTTGAAGGCGAGGTATTGATACATCGTCCGGAAGAAGATCTTATAAATCTGAAAAGCAAACTTGCACAGGTAGTTATCGGCGTCAGAAGAAGCGGAAAGTCCACTCTTTGCTTCAATGCACTGAGGAAAGC
>JAFYLU010000071.1 GCA_017550025.1 Bacteroidales bacterium
AGTCTGGCAGCAAGACGGCCTACCACCAAGTCGGTAGCATCGATCACAACCCACTCCTTCTTGATATCACCTGCCTTGAGGGATACCGTTTTGTAGCTCTGTGTGTCCATCTTGTACTTTTAAATGGTTAATACTTAATTATTTAAATCTAAAATTGCGATCCCTACACTACATAGGGGGTGCAAAGATAAAAATTATTTTTCTTTTGGCCAAATTTTCCGGAAAACAAAATAGTTATGCATTAAAAAAATATCCCCGGCCGAAGCCGGGGACAACCTATATGTCGGAACACATATTATTATATAGATAACACATTCAGCACATTGATAAGCTCACGGTCGATCGGCTTGTCGATGCGGATGGCCTTGTTGAACGGAACATACACGATCTGATCATGCTTCACTCCCACCATCACATTGCGCTGTCCGTCCTTGAGTGCCTCGATGGCAGCCACACCGAGGCGGCTCGCCAGGATACGGTCGTTGGCAGTCGGGATACCTCCACGCTGGAGATGACCGAGGATAGTCACGCGCGCCTCGAATTCAGGATATTCATGAACAAGACGATCTGCATAATACTGGGCTCCTCCGGTTCCGTCCTTCTTGCTCTCGGAAACAAGGACAATGGAACTGTTCTTGCTCTTGCGGACTCCGCGTCCGATGAATGTGGCAAGCTGGTCCACATCGGTCTTGTCCTCCGGAATGATGGCAGCCTCCGCACCGGTAGCAATGGCTGCATTCTGCGCAAGGAAGCCGGCATCACGACCCATCACCTCGACAAAGAAGATGCGGTTGTGCGAATTGGCGGTATCACGGATCTTGTCGACACACTCCATGATTGTATTGAGGGCAGTGTCATATCCGATGGTAGTATCTGTGCCGTAAAGATCATTGTCGATAGTTCCCGGAAGACCTACACACGGAATATCATATTCCGATGCGATCACCTGCGCACCTGCAAGGGAGCCGTTTCCTCCGATGACGATGAGGGCGTCGATTCCGTGAGCCTTGAGATTCTCATAAGCCTTCGCACGACCGTCCTCACTCATGAAGTCCTTGCTGCGTGCAGTCCTCAAGATGGTACCTCCGCGGTTGATCGTTCCGCTGACACTCTCCGAGGTGAAGTCCTTTATCTCATTGTTTATCAAGCCTTCCCAGCCTCTGTAGATTCCCTTGACCTTCCATCCGTTATAGATGGCAGCCCTTGTCACGGCTCTGATGGCCGCATTCATTCCCGGTGCATCGCCTCCCGAGGTGAGCACACCTATTGTATTTATCTTTGCCATAGCATCAAAATTTAGCAGTCGCAAACTTACAAAAAAACCGCGAATATTTTATATTTTTGCCGCCAGTTATGAAGATAGGAAACATAGATCTAGGAGACAGGCCGCTGCTGCTTGCGCCGATGGAGGATGTGACTGACGCATCCTTCCGATTCATTTGCAAGGAATTCGGGGCTGATATGATGTATACCGAATTCATCTCGTCCGACGGACTTATCCGCGATGCCCGCAAGGCGCTCGAGAAGCTCGTGACATATGACTACGAGGCTCCGATAGGCATACAGATTTACGGAAACATCCCGGAGGCCATGGTGGATGCGGCAAAGATGGCCGAACAGGCTGCAGAAATAACATCTCAGCTTGAAAGCGTGAAAGGCGTACCGGGCGCTGGCCATGGAGCCGACCTGGTGGACATCAATTTCGGATGTCCCGTGAACAAGATTGCGCGCAGGGGGGCCGGTTCCGGAATGATGAGGGAGCCGGACAAGATGGTGGAGATCACAAGGCAGGTTGTAGAGGCCGTGAAGATGCCGGTGACGGTAAAGACCCGTCTCGGATGGGACGAGGACTCCAAGATCATAGTGGAACTGGCCGAAAGACTCCAGGACGTCGGCATACAGGCCCTTACCATTCATGGCCGCACACGCTGCCAGATGTACACAGGCGAAGCTGACTGGACCCTGATAGGAAAGGTGAAGGAGAATCCGCGAATGCATATCCCTATCATCGGCAACGGTGACATAAACTCCCCGCAGAAAGCAAAGGAATATTTCGACAGATACGGCGTTGACGGCATCATGATAGGCCGTGCCACATACGGACATCCATGGATATTCCAGGAGATAAAACATTATCTGAAGACTGGGGAACTGATGCCGCCGATGAGCGTGAGCGACAGAGTAGCACTTGCAAAGAGACACCTCGCCAAATCTTTGGAGATCAAGGGTGACAGAGTGGGAATATTAGAGATGCGCCGCCACCTGTCATGCTATTTCAAGGGACTTCCCGACTTCAAGGAAACCAGGTTGAAACTGGTTACACTGAACGACCCTGCCGAACTTTTTGAGACGCTGAATTATATCGAAGAGAGATGGGGCAACATAGAGGCGCCTCCGGCAGCAAACGTGTACCACGTTTAAAAGAAAACCGAACTTAACAGACCATGAAGAACCTTATAATCATACTCACACTACTGTTTTTCGCTCTTGCAGCCGAAGCCCAGACGCATTCGGCGGGGGGAACCGTAGTCGACTCTCTGAACAGAAAGCCGATGGAGTATATTTCTGTGTACTTCAAAAACACGGCTTCCGGCTGCCTCACTAATTACAAGGGTGAATTCTTCGTAAAGGATTCTTCAGGGGCCGACACACTGGTAATCGACGCCATCGGTTACGAAAAGAGATACATAAAGCTCAAGCCAGGACAGAATACCGGAATGAAGATACAGCTGAAGCAGGCCAACATAAGGCTGACCGAAGCTGTAGTCAGGCCCAAAAGGGAAAAGTACAGAAAGAAGGACAACCCTGCCATCGAGCTTATCAGAAACGTCATTGCCAACAAGGACAGGAACAGGATAGAGGACTACGACTATTACAAATGTGACCTGTACGAGAAACTGACCATTTCCCTTGATGACTACAGTCCCGACTTTGAAAAGAAGAAGAAACTGGAATATCTCAAGCAGTATATCGACACATCGGAAATCACCGGCAAGCCCATCCTCACCGTTTCCATCAGAGAGACGATGAATGACTACTATTACAGGAAATCTCCGAAGGAAGAGAAGACCATAAGAAAGGCGCAGCAGCACATCGGACTTGACAAGGAGTTCGACCATAACGGCGGACTTACCGTCAGTCTGGAACAGATATTCACTGGCGTGGACATCTTTGACAATGAGATCGCATTCATAGCGAACCGATTTGTCTCCCCTATCTCGTCTGTAATGGCCACATCTTATTACAAATATTATATAATGGATACTGTCCGTGTCGACGGCATCCCATGTACCGACCTTGCATTCGTCCCATACAACAGTCAGAGCTTCGGCTTCACAGGAAGACTGTACATAACCAATGACGGCAAGTACTCCATTAAGAAAGTCCAGCTCAATTTCCCGTCCAGCAGCAACATCAACTGGATAGACAGGCTCCGTATAGACCAGGAATTCACCCAGATGAAAGACGGAGCGTGGGCTCTGAAAAGGGAGGATTCATATGTGAACCTCACCGTCATAGAAGGCACGCAAGGACTGTTCGCCCATCAGACGAGATACTTTGACAATCACACCACCGACAGCACACTTCTGGCAGAAAATCCTGCATTCAGGATAGACGGCCCACTGGAAATCCTGCCCGATTCCAGGTCATATGACACAGCATACTGGGAAAAGAACAGGCTTACACCTTTGAGCAAGAGGGAAAAATCCGTACCGCAGGCTTCAAAGGAAATAGCAGAGAAATCATCTGTAACCACATGGATGCGTGTCATGGATGCATTCATATCGGAATATATACCGACATCCAAGTCCAAGGAGTCCTCTAAATTCGACTTCGGTCCTATATTGAGCTATGCCGGACACAACTACATAGAAGGATTCAGGTTAAGGCTGGGAGGTATGACTACAGCAAACCTGTCCAAAAGATGGTTTGCGAACGGATACCTTGCCTACGGAATGCGTGATGAGAAAATCAAGGGAAGCATACAGCTGATTCACAGCTTTAATGAGAAGCACTACCATTCCGGCGAAAGACCGCTGGACAATCTGTCGGTTTCATACACATACGATATCTTCAGCCCTGAAGTGATCGGTGAGCAGCACGGAGTCCTGACATCGATAAAAGCCGGTACCGTCAAGAAACTGCAGTATATAAGGAAGACAAATCTGAAGTATGAAAAGCAGTGGACCAACAGTTTCAGGACAAGCTTCTGGATCGAGAACAATAAGTTTACCCCGGCCACGACCGATGACCCGGGCACTCTCCGATATGACAGGATTCTTGCAGACGGAACTACCGTGAGAGTGCCGGATATAACCTCAACCGAATTAGGTGTAAAGTTAAGATGGGCTCCCGGCGAAAGGAACTTCAATGCGGTATCCCAGATGGCCAACATGGACAAGGACACACCTGTGTTCTCTCTGTCACATATGGCCGGAATAAAGGGATTACTGGGAGGAGATTACAATTATCAGCACACTGAATTCGAAGCATTCAAGCGCTTCCATCTTTCTGTCGCAGGATTCATGGACGTAAAGCTCACCATGGGTAAGATCTGGGGACAGGTGCCTTATCCTCTTCTGATCATGCCTACAGCAAACCAGTCCTTCGTGTACAAGAGAGAGACCTTCCATATGATGAACGCACTGGAATTCGCTACAGACCAGTATGCCCAGATAAACATGACATGGCATATGAAAGGTATGATATTCAACAGGATTCCTCTCATCAAGCACCTGAAGTTAAGGGAGATCATCGTATTCAACGGACTGGCGGGAAGTCTTTCAGACAGAAACAACCCGGCCTTACGCCACCCTGGACTGTTTGAACTTCCGGAAGGAACAGGTCCCATGAACGGAGTGCCTTTCCTCGAAGTAGGTGCAGGTGTCGAAAATATATTCCAACTCTTCAGAGTCGTATATTACTACCGCATAACACATCGTGACAACAATCTTACATGGCTTGGAAAATGGGGAGGCATCCGATTCGGAGTATATACAGACTTTTAATAACTTTATTTAAACATCATGATTGACAAGATTCTACTCTTTCCTTACTGGCTGACCCTGAAATTCAGGCATGCCTTCTACAATATCGGACTGTTCAAATCCCACAAGGCAGAAGTTCCGACCATATGCGTCGGCAACATCACCGTGGGAGGTACAGGCAAGACACCTCATACAGAAATGATAGTAAGACTGCTGCTCGAGAGCGAGGAGTGGAAAGACAAGAATATAGCCGTCCTTTCAAGAGGCTACAAGAGAAAAAGCAAGGGATTCCAGCAGGTAACAGTCGACGGAACCGCAGAAGATTATGGAGACGAGCCTCTTCAGATAAAGAGGAAGTTCCCTCAGGTCACTGTAGCCGTAGACAAATCAAGGAAGGAAGGATGCCAGTTCCTCTGCAACCCGGAGCTGCTGCAGACATCCAAGAAGGCTCGCAGATGCATAAACAAGAACATCCCTAAAGCCGACATAATCATTCTCGACGACGCATTCCAGCATCGCGCCCTCAAGCCCGACCTGTCCATCGTGCTTGTGGACTACAGCAGACCGACATTCAAGGATTATCTTCTGCCTATAGGAAGACTCCGCGACCTGCCGGAAAGAATAGCGGCAGCCGATGTTGTCGTCGTGACCAAATGTCCGACATACATTGACGACCAGCAGAGAGCCAGATGGGCGGAGAATCTCGGCATCAAGGAGTATGACCCGCAGACATGCCTGGGCAAAAGAAAAAGGAGAAAAGGTGGAAAGACACAGAATATCTTCTTCACATCGATATCCTACGACATGGCCCAGGCGATATTCCCGGAAGGAGACCCAAGGTATATCTATGCACAGAGACTCATCCTCTTTTCTGGAATTGCAAACGACACTCCACTCAGGAACTATCTCTGCGGCAAATACAAGATAGTCAAGCATTTCAATTTCCCTGACCATCACAAGTTCACAAGAACAGACCTTCATTCGATCAGAGATGCAGCGGACACATACCCTACATCCGTGATCATGACCACAGAGAAAGACTGTCAGAGAATCAGAGACTGCCGATTCATTCCCGGCGGCCTCAAACAAAGAATGTTCCATGCCCCCATCAAGGTTGAATTCCTTACTGACGAGGACAGGAACATATTCAGTTCAGTGCTTACTTCTGCCCTGAAATAATCTCATTCTGGACTTCCACAGAAGCTTCATGTATAGCATTGAATACGGCCTTGAGGAACTTCTCCGACAGCCCGTATTCGGCGCCCTTCTCCACTACCTTCGCAAGGACCTTGTCCCACCTCGAAGTCTGGAGGATGGCCACATTGCTGTTCTTCTTATACTCACCGATCTGGCGGCTCACCTTCATTCGGGATCCTAATGCATAAAGGATGTTCTCATCTATGATATCGATCTTTGCACGCAGCTGGTCGATGTTATCCTTCCACTCCGGAGCATCCGAATCCTTGTCCTTCACTACTATCTGTTTGTAAAGAAGATCGCTCAATTCTGAAGGCGTGAGCTGCTGCCTGGCATCACTCAAAGCGGTCGCAGGATTGCAATGCGACTCAATCATGAGGCCTTCGAAGCCAAGGTCGAGAGAACGCTGGCTGATTTCCCTTATATAATCCTTGCAACCTGCCATATGGCTCGGATCCACAAAGAAAGGAAGGTCAGGGTAGCGGTTCCTCAATTCGATGGCAACCTGCCACTGCGGATCATTCCTGTACTGGATCTTGTCAAATGTGGAGAATCCTCTGTGGATGACGCCAAGCTTGCGTATTCCGGCCCTGTTAAGACGCTCCAATGCTCCGATCCACAGGTCAAGGTCTGGATTGACAGGATTCTTGACAAGGACCGGGATATCAGTATCCTTGAGAGCATCGGCAATCTCCTGAACCAGGAACGGATTCGCCGTCGTCCTCGCTCCGAGCCACACCAGATCGACGCCATACTTCAGGCACTCGAACACATGCTTTTCGCTTGCGACCTCTGTCGAAATCTTGAGGCCGTACTCCCTCTTTGCCTTCTGCATCCATTTCAGGCCTTCAGCACCAACTCCTTCAAACGAACCGGGATGAGTCCTCGGCTTCCATATGCCGGCACGATACACATTGATTCCCAAGTCCCTCAATCCACTTGCAGTCTCCATGACCTGCTCTTCAGTCTCCGCACTGCACGGACCTGCCACGACACTCGGCCTTGGTTCCGTAAACATTCCCCATTCATATAAAGGAATGATATCCAAATTCTTGTTTGCCATATCAATATCAGTTGTATATTATCTAATAATCCTTCGTATCCTGTTCGCTTCCTCTATCAATCCCCTGACGGCATCTTCATCGCCATCGGCGATAGCCTGACGGAAAGCATTCATCTTCTCTATATATGTATCCATCACATGGAGCACATTCTCCCTGTTCTGTGACAGGATAGGAGTCCACATTTCAGAGCTGCTCTTGGCAAGACGCACAGTCGAAGAGAAGCCTCCCGAAGCCAGATCGAATATATGCTTCTCATCCTTCTCCTTGTCAAGGACTGTCAAGGCCAATGCAAAGGAAGACACATGCGATATATGAGAGACATAAGCCGCATGCACATCATGACTGGAAGAACTCATGTATATCATCCTCATGTTCAGAACATCATAGAGTTCCTCCACACGCCTCACAGCATTCGGAGCGGACTCTTCCGCATCACATATTATGCAGGCATGACCGTCAAAAAGTCCGGACATTGCTGCCCACGGTCCGCTATACTCCGTTCCTGCCATAGGATGGGTCGCCACATACTGTCTGCGGCAGGGATGATACCTTACGCAGCGAGCAAGATGCTCCTTTGTGGAACATACGTCAATCACAATCTTTTCAGCAGATCCGGCAGCATCGAAACTGTCAAGAATCCGGGGAAGAAGTCTGACTGCAGCCCCTACAGGCACAGCCAGCACCACCATATCACTTTCCGAAAGGCATTCATCCAGGTCTGTCACCTTGTCGACAAGACCTATCTTTAATGCTGCGGCCGCATTGACCTGATCGGTTTCAACACCCAAAATCTCATGAGCATGTCCCCTGCGTCTCAAATCAACGGCTATCGAGCCGCCGATAAGACCTAACCCTATGATTCCTACCTTCATAGCCAATTATTTTAAAGGTACTGCGATATACCAATACCTGCATTCCTGATTTTTTCCGCAGCACGTTTCAGCACCTGAGGCTTCGCACAGAGCGAAATACGTATATATCTCTCGCCATTCTTTCCGAAGATGAAGCCCGGAGTGATAAACACGCCCGCCTCATACAGTATCCTGTCGGAAAGCTGCTGTCCGGAAACAGATCCGGTCCTGCCCCAAAGGAACATTCCTGTGCTGTCATGATCATACTCTACTCCGAGCATATCGAAGATCTCTCCTGCAAGTACACGACGCCGACGATATTCCTCGTTCAGAGCGGCAAACCATTCCGGTCCCTGCGCAAGAGCCTGGACGGCCGCAAGCTGCAAAGGCTTGAACATGCCCGAGTCCATCTGGCTCTTCACCTTGAGGATCTCTCGGATCACATCAGGCTCTGCCGCAACCATTCCGATTCTCCATCCGGCCATATTGTGCGCCTTGCTGAGCGAATTCAGCTCCAGGCAGCAATCCTTCGCACCAGGCACAGACAGGATTGAAAGAGGTTTGTCATTCAGAATGAAACTGTACGGATTGTCATTACAGATCAGTATCCCATGTCTGCGACCGAAATCCACCAGCCTTGAATACAGATCTTCAGACGCAGGGGCTCCTGTCGGCATATTAGGATAATTGGTCCACATTATCTTCACTCCCTCCAGATCCATCTTCTCCAATGCATCGAAGTCCGGCCACCATCCGTTTTCCTCACAGAGGTCATATGTCACGATATCCGCCTCCACAAGCTTTGACGCCGACGAATATGTCGGATAGCCGGGGTCCGGAACCAGCACCTTGTCTCCCTTGTCAAGAAATGCAAGAGATATCAGCAGGATTGCCTCTTTCGAACCGACAAGCGGCTGTATTTCGGTTGCAGGATCCAGCTCCACACCATACCAGCGGGCATACCAGCCGGCGAAGGCACTGCGAAGCTCCGGAAGGCCTATATAGCTCTGATACGCATGGTTGCCAGGCTGACGTGCACTTTCGCACAAGGCATTTGTCGCTTCCGTCGGAGGCATTCCGTCCGGCGAACCGATACCAAGATTTATAACAGGTTCATCACCAATGGCGAGACGCTCCGCATTCATGCGGGCAATCTCTTTCAACTTCATCGAGAAATAATATTCTCTGACACTCTCCGTCCTTTTTGCCGCCTTTATAATCATATCGCCGCTACATATTCACCTAAAACATCAAGATCCTCCATCAACGGCCTTACCGCCGCCAATGCCTGCTCGTATCTCACATAATCATCGAACTTTATGTCCACATAGAAGAAATACTGCCATTCCTGTCCCGGTATCGGGAGAGACTGGATCCTCGTGAGATTCATCCCGTAGAACGAGAGGATAGTGAGCACATGCGCCAATGATCCCGGAGTATGGGAGAGAGTGAAACAGAGAGACACCTTGTTGACCTGTGACTTGTCCACTTCGAGCGCATCATCGAAGATAAGGAATCTCGTGAAGTTCTGCTTATATGTCTCAATGCTCTCCGCCAGTATATCAAGTCCGTAAAGCTCTGCAGCAAGCACAGACGCAACAGCTCCGACTCCCATCAGCCCTTCATCAGCCACATCTGCAGCACTCTTGGCTGTATCTTCCGACTCCACAAGCCTGATCCACGGATAATCCTTGAAGAATGTACGGGTCTGGTTGATGGCCATATAATGGGTCCTGACTTCCTTTATGTCCTCTATCCTCTGCCCAGGCAACGCCATGAGATTCTGCTGGATGCGCAGGAACACCTCGCCCTTGATCTTGCGGTCGTATTTGCGAAGAAGTTCGAAATTCGGCAGAAGTCCGCCGGAAACAGTATTTTCTATCGCCATCACCGCAGCATCCGCCTTGCCACTGTCCAGACTCTTATATAACCCGTCAAAGGTCAGGCACTCTACTATATCGGTCACAGAAAGCCCATGCTGGTCATAAAACATCCTGGCCGCCTGCTCATGAAAGCAACCTTTGACGCCCTGTATTGCTACACTCTTCATCATATCAGAAAAAAAATGCTGTCCGAGCAACCGGACAGCACGATAAAACATTCTATATCAATCGATACGCAGCACCCGGTCTACCCCCTTCTCTGGAAATAGAAAGAATAAAAACCGAAGCTGCTAAATCGATAAGTTCCCATAATGGTCACAAATATAGTTATATTTTTGAAATATCCTCCAGACTATTATACAGTCATGATATCCTTTTCCTTTGCCGCAACGAGCTCGTCAACCTTCTTTGTGAAAGCGTCTGTCTCCTTCTGCACGAGCTGCTCATACTCCTTCTGAAGGTCTTCAGGCATTCCTTCCTTATTTGCCTTCTTGAGATGCTCGATAGCATCACGACGTGCATTTCTCACGCTTACCTTTGCATTCTCACCGGCAGACTTTGCCTTCTTGATGAGCTCCTTACGACGGTCCTCTGTAAGAGGCGGAATAGTACAACGGATGCTCTCGCCGTTGTTTGATGGTGTGAGGCCGATGTTTGCGTCAAGGATAGCCTTCTCGATCGCAGCGATCATCTTCTTCTCCCATGGCTGAAGCATGAGGGTCTTCGCGTCAGGAGTAGTCACCGAAGCAACCTGTGGAACAGGAGTTGGACAGCCATAATAATCAACCATCACATTATTGAATACCAACGGATTGGCCTTTCCTGCACGATATGTCTTGAGTTCCTCGTCGAGGTGATGGACAGCACCTGTCATCTTTGACTTTGCACCCTCCAGAATTTCTTTAGCTTTTGTAATCATAGTATATTGTATTAGTTATTTACACATGTACCAATGTTCCGACCTTCTCGCCCTTCACCAGCTTGGTAAGATTTCCCTTCTGGTTCATGTCGAAGACGATGATAGGCATGTTGCCCTCGCGGCATAGCGCAAACGCAGTCTGATCCATGACCTTGAGACGGTCTTCGATTGCCTTGTCAAACGAAAGTTCCTCATACTTTACAGCAGAAGGATCCTTCTCCGGATCAGCAGTATATACGCCGTCGACGCGTGTACCCTTGAGAAGAGCGTCTGCTCCGATCTCAAGCGCCCTGAGGGCAGCACCTGAATCAGTAGTGAAATATGGATTGCCTGTACCTCCTGCAATCAGGGCCACGCCGCCTTTCTCCATTACGGCCACAGCGTCATCCCTCATATAGTATCTTGCCACAGGCATCATCGGAGTCGCGGTGAAGACCTCTGCCTCAACACCTGCAGAACGGATAGCCATAGCCAGACCGAGCGAGTTGATCACGGTCGCAAGCATACCCATCTTGTCACCGTTCACTCTGTCGAAACCCTTGCCCACGCCCTGAAGTCCACGGAAAATGTTTCCGCCGCCGATGACGATGGCCACCTGAAGGCCGTTCTTCACAGCACTTGCCACTTCTTCGGCATAAGCTGCAAGCCAGTTCTCATCAATACCTTTGCCAGCGGGCCCTCCAAGGCTTTCTCCGCTCAATTTCAAAAGAACGCGTCTGTATGCTCCCATAATCATTAATGTTTTCAAAAATTCAAGCAAACAAAAGTATCGAATTATTATGAAACTTCCAAGAAAGAATATATCTTTGCATGACAGAAGAGCATATTCAAACCGAATATTAACTATAAAAG
Organism: Bacteroidales bacterium; assembly: GCA_017550025.1. Classification (GTDB taxonomy): domain Bacteria; phylum Bacteroidota; class Bacteroidia; order Bacteroidales; family UBA932; genus Cryptobacteroides. The sequence continues at coordinate 11,755 of JAFYLU010000071.1, forward strand.
AATATAAACTATTATGGCACTTTCTTCAATTACCAAGAAGCTTATCATGAGTATAAGCGGCCTTTTCCTCATCGTTTTCCTCCTTCTCCACATGACAATCAACTTCTTTTCAGTGATTGACACATTCAAGGGAACATACGGAGCGGCAGACGGACTCTTCCAGGCAGGTTGCGACTTCATGGCGCTTCCTATCATCACCATCATGGTTCCTGTTCTTGCAGCAGGCTTCTTCGTACACATCATCTATGCGTTCATCCTTTCTTACGGCAACTACAAGGCCCGCGGAACAGAGCGCTATGCTGTTGCAAACAAGACAAAGGCTGAATCTTGGGCATCAAAGAATATGCTCGTCCTCGGTATCGTAGTTCTCGGTATCGTAGTATTCCACCTCAACCACTTCTGGGCAGAAATGCAGCTCAAGGAGTTCCAGGGACATCACGCAGAGAACCCATACGAGCTCCTCAATGCAACATTCCAGAACGGATGGATGGTAGTCGCATATGTAATCTGGTTCGCAGCTCTCGGCCTGCACCTTATGCACGGCTTCTGGAGCGCATTCCAGACAATCGGTATGAGCAACAAGGTATGGGAGAGCAGACTCCTCCTCATCGGCAAGGTAATCGTGGGAATCATCGTTCTCGGATTCTCTGCTGTTGCAGTCAATGCATTCATTCAGGCAAACGGCTGTTGCTGCTGCTAATCCTGACCGGATATAAACGAAATAAGGCTGACCGCTTGGTCAGCCTTATTTCGTTTATATGGACATTCCTTTATTCTATGTCTATTCTCTGAACCTCATCAACACCCGGGATCGAGGCAATACTGTGCATTGCGGTCTGGAGTTCGTTCATGGAGTGGACGGCGAAGTCGATCGTGCAGACACCTATATGATCGATGGTTTCCGTACGGAGGCCCAGCATCGAGAGATGAAGCTTCTCCGTGATGCAGTCCACGAGGTCGCTCAAGAGATGGTACCTGTCGATGGCTCTGACGCTTATGCGCACCGGATAGAGAAAATCAGGGTTCTCCTCAAAAGCCACATCTACGATGGAGTCGCCAAGCTGCGAGGCCATTCTGATAGCCGTAGGACAATTCCTCTTATGCACCTGAACCGGCTTGCCTTCTCTTCTGAATCCGATGACCTCGTCTCCCGGAAGAGGATGACAGTTCGGACAGCGGTCATAGACCGATATAGGCTTATGTGAAAGATGTGAACTGATGTGCTTGCGGGCCTTGTATGTGGAAACATGCTCCAGCCAGTCAGGCTGCGGCTCGATATCATCATTTGTTCCGATCTCCACACAGTCACCTCTTCGAAGCACGGTCTTTATCGAAGACAGTTTTCCGTTGATACGTGCATAGTGCGCATGCTCACCTATATGACTGTGGATCTCGAATGCGAAGTCCAGGGCTGTGGCGCCCTTTGGCAGAATCACACATTTTCCTTTAGGAGTGAACACCATTATATCATCATAGTAGAAGGAAGATGTAACTCCTTCCATGAAGTCTATTCCTTGGTCCTGATAGGCGAACTCTTTCAGCAGCTCGTTGAACTTGTTGAGCCACGCCTTGATGTTTTCATCAGTTCTTTCCGCAGCACATCCAAGACGGCCGTTGCGGACCATTCTTTCGGATGATATATGAAGTTCCTCCCATTTTCCCTTTTCGTTAAGGAGCTTGACCTGGAAACTCTGATAGCCGTTTTCCTTGGGTGCATCGATATAGTTGGACACACTTCCCGGACGCTCCTTGAATGTATCGGTAAGCAATGAGTAGATACGGAGACTCGTATCCTTTTCAGACCAAGGTTCAACGTTCTGGTAGACAACCCTGACATAATACTTGGTAGGGACATGGGCAAAGTCACAGCCTTTTGCATGCATCTTCATCCAGATGCTGTAAGGCCTTCTGTAACGGACTTCCGTGCGGGCCTTGATTCCTCCCGCCTTCAATATGCTCTCTATCTTGGACGTGAATGCGTCGATATGAGGACGCTCGGCCTCGAATTCTTCAGCGAGCAGTCTTTCAAGCATGGCATATTCTCTGGGACAGCGATATCTGAACGAAAGGTTCTCAAGCTCGGTCTTCACATGATAGAGTCCGAGTCTGTTGGCCAACGGTGCATAGAAGTAGTCGGTCTCACCGGCAATCTTCATCTGCTTGTCCGGCCTCATGCTGTCGAGTGTACGCATGTTATGAAGACGGTCCGCCAGCTTGATGAGCAGGGCTCTGACATCATACTGCATCGAGGCAAGAATCTGACGGAAATTATCTATCTGCTTGGACTGCACATACTTATCCTTCTTCTCCTTGGTAACGACACCGACAAGAAAGGCCACCTCGTCTCCAAAGCGGTCACGGATATCATCGATGGTATAATGAGTATCCTCAACGACATCATGAAGAAAAGCCGCAATCACAGGATCGGCTCCCAGCTCGAGCTCTTCGGCAACGATTCTGGCCACATTCACAGGGTGGATTATATAAGGCTCACCGGACTTGCGGCGTTGCGGACTATGCGCTTCACGGGCAAATTCGAATGCTGTACGGAGTCTATCCAGATTTTCGGTACATTCCTTGCAGGCCAGGCTCGCGATAAGCTCATCTACATCGGCCTGGATCATGACATCGTAGTTCGTTTCCATAATTTGGCGAATAAGGAGCACAAGTTAGGAAAAAAAACTCAATGTTGTTCTGATAAGTCCTGTTTTTTAGATAGGAGCAGTCTTGAAACGCAGCCATGCAGCCACATCAGGCGGCAGAAGCGGTGACAATGTCCTGTAGACCCTCTCATTATATGCATTGAGCCATGCGGTAGCTTCCGCTCCGAGCACATCCTTCAGCACAGCCGACGTATCTATATGGCAGCAGGTAAGCGTCTCGAATTCCAGCCACTCGCCGAAATCGCTGGTTCCCGCCTCACGGCACAGCACTATGTTCTCATGGCGTATTCCGTGCATCCCCTCGCGATACAGTCCCGGTTCGTTGGAAGTGACCATTCCCGGAAGCAGAGGCTGGGGATTGTATTGATATCGGATAGACTGCGGACCCTCATGCACGCAGAGGTAATAGCCTATTCCGTGTCCTGTTCCATGTCCGAAGTTGCGCTTTGCCTTCCAGAGAGGCATGCGGGCAAGGGCATCAAGCTGACATCCTGCCGTTCCTTTCGGGAACACCGCCATCGAAAGGTCTATCATACCTTTCAGAACCAATGTGTAGTCTTCCTTTTCAAGGCCGGTGCATTCGCCCATCGGAACCGTTCTGGTAATGTCTGTCGTTCCTGTGAGATACTGTCCGCCGGAATCCACAAGATACAGTCCGCGAGGCCGGATCACCTGCGAACCGACGCGCGGTGTCGAATAATGAGGCAGTGCCGCTCCCGGACCATAGGCCGAGATGTTCTCGAAACTGTTTCCCCTGTATCCCGGGATTTCAGAACGGAAAGCCGTAAGCTTCTCGGAAGCCTCCCATTCGTCAACGACCCTGCCCGACGCGACTTCACCCTCAAGCCAGAACAGGAAACGCTCCATCGCCACACCGTCATCTACATAAGTCTGACGAAGATTGTCTATTTCCGAAGCAGTCTTGACCGCCTTTTCAAGTATTACTGGAGAAGTGCCGCAGATTACGGCATCCTTATCGAAACATCCGCAGATATATTCATATACATGCGAATTCAGAGTCGAAGGATCCACAAAGATGGTTCCTGAAGTTCCGTCTTCGCCAAAGTCTGACAATGCAAAGAATACAGCATCATAATCCTCAATGTCGACGCCGTCCATTTCAAGCTCGCTGAAGCTGTCGACAGTATCAGGATCATGCGCAGCATCAGCCTTGCGCACGAACCACTTCACATAATCCTGGGAAACAAGGAGATATGAAATCACCAGCGGATTGTATTCGATGTCGCTTCCTCTCACATTCAGCATCCATGCAACCTCATCAAGAGAGGATAGAAGCACCTTATCATAACCGCCCAAGAGCATCCATTTGCGAAGCCATGATATCTTGTCCACCCTCTGGATGCCGCCAAAGCACTCCACATCCAGAGTAGTGACAGGAGTCACCGGCATAGCAGGTCTTCCGTCCCAAAGTTCCTGAAGCATATCCGGAACATCCACGACAAGCCCGCCTTCTCCCAAGGCATCCGCAAGTTCCTGCACGGAGCTGACGCTATGACAGAGTCCGTCTACAGCCACCACACGCGCCTTGTCAGAAAGCCACTGCGGTATGGACACCGCTCCCGGAACACGGGTCTTGTGAAGTTCAACACCAGTGTCCTCAAGCTGGGTCAATGCCTGGATGAAATATCTCGAATCCGTCCAAAGCCCTGCATGATCGGCCGTAACCACAACATCACCAGCCTCCCCGGTAAATCCTGTAAGCCATTCCACCTGCTTCCAGCGAGGCGCCGGATATTCACTTGCATGAGGATCAGAGCCTGTGACCACCACAGCATCCCAACCGTTCCTTGACATCATGCCCCTCAAGGCATCAATCCTTTCAGAATAGACATTTCCCATATTGCTTTCAGTTTGCATGTTCGGTTTAATCCTACAATATTACTGAAAATAAATGAGAATCCTGTCAGTTGGCTGGCAAAGTGTCTTCTATATCCGGATTTACGCACAATAAGACAAGAGCTTACATCAGACTATTTCAGAAATTATACCGTCAGAAACAAAAGAACGGTTTTCAGGAATACGGATTTTTCCGGAAGGGGCAAGGACGAGGCTGCCTGTCCGGAAGGCGTGGTCAAGACTGGCCGGATCGCAGTTTTCTTTCAGAAAGCCGGCTGAAATGCCGTCAGATGTACGCAGGGCAAGCATTATCTTTTCAAGGACAAGCTGTTCTTCATCCAGGACCTCTGATTCACGGACCGAAGCCGGGTCGGAGATATATGTCTGCAGGTCCTGAAGATTCCATGACCTTGACGGCAGGCTGCCCATACCGGAAGCAACGAAGCTATGGGCACCAGGTCCCAATCCTACATACGGCACATGTTTCCAGTATGCGGAATTATGCACAGCCTCGTAGCCCGGGATGGCGAAGTTGGATATTTCATAATGATGATAGCCGGCCCGGGCCAATGTTTCGCAAAGCATCATATACTGATGTTCGCAAAGTTCGTCGGAGGCCTCCTCGAACATTCCCTTCTCCACCATCCTCGCCAGCATGCTGCCAGGCTCCACAGACAGCTGATAGGCGGATATATGCTTGGGAGGAATCCCCGAAGGAGATATCTCCAGGGCATTCTTCAAAGTCTCGCGCCACTGATCGTCATCAAGTTGAGGAAGTCCGAAGATCAGGTCTATGCTGATGTTTCCGACTCCGGCTTCTTCAAGGATTTCATAGGCCTTGCGGGCTGCGGATGCATCATGACGGCGGTTCATGAACTTCAGGATCCTGTCATCAAAAGACTGCACGCCCATGCTGATGCGGTTCACCCCGAGGGCAAGAAGCCCCCGCACATACTCTGCGCCCTTCTCGATGATATCCTCCGGATTCACCTCTACGGTAAACTCCTTGTAAGGACCTCCATGCCCGACATCCTTCAGGGCAGAGACAATTCTCTCAAACACAGAAAGGGGCAGCACCGATGGGGTGCCGCCTCCTATATATAACGTGTCCGTATCATCAGATATTTCTTCCGCACGCTGTCCGATCTCGACAGCAAGGGCTTCAGCATACTTTTCAAACATCTCCTCCTGCCTGCGTGCATCCTCCGCCCCGTGACATTTTGCCGCAACTTCAGAATAAAAGTCGCAATAGGTGCAGAAGCTCCTGCAGAAAGGAATGTGGATATATATCACGGTTATCGGAGCATAAGCTCGGCAGAACCGAGGAGAGACTGCTGCGTATATGCCTCTACGGTGTAGATACCCTTGATGTAGCCGGTGATGTCATTGAGGTAGATGCTCATCTCAACCTCCTTGCCCTGATAGTCCACCTCACGCGAAGCAGAGCAGATCATAGGCTCGCCATTGACCTCGAATGTCCTCTGTGTATCATTTGTAAGAAGGATTCCGTCCGGTCCCTTGACTCTGATATAGACTCTTACAGGGCCCTTTGGCGCCAGATCATTCTCCACAAGGCTCAAGGTTGTGAGAAGCCTTATTACACGGCTGCTTCGGTCTGTAACCTTGTCTGAAGCATTATATGCCTCTATCCTTATTCCGCGTGCCTTGATCACTGATCCTGCAGCCACCTGGCCGGAAAGGTTCTCCACCTCCTTGCTCAGCTCCTGCTGTCTTTTCTTGCTTTCAGCTGCCTCACGACGGGCAGCAGCCGCATCTGCGGTAAGCTTCTTGTTAAGTGTATTGAGGGAATCGATCTGAACGATATAGCTCTTCATGATGCTGCGAAGTGTTCCGAGCTCCCTCTCATACTGACGTATCTTGCTTCTGTTCGTCGCCTCTGTCTTGGTTATCTTCTCGATGAGCATCTGCACTTCGAGACGCGACGAATCAAGCTGGAGGTTTATCTCATCATAGTCCGAAGACAATGTCGCATAATCGTTCTGAAGGGCGATCATCTGCTCTGTGAGCTCTTCCTTCTCAAGGGTGAGGTCCTTTACGAGTGATGACTTCTCATACCATATGTATGCGAGTGTACCGGCAAGAAGCACGGCCACGGCAATAAGGGCATACATGACTTTTTTCAAGCTCTGCTCTTCCATTTCTTCTTTGTTTTGATGTGTTTATAGATTCGCAAAGATAACAAAATATCGGATTTTTCTTACCTTTGTAAGGATTATAGTTAGACAAACCCGCAAATTTAAAGCCATGAAATACCTTATCAGATCAGTAAAGTACTTTTTCTACTTCGCATTCCTCACTACTGCAATCGTCTATGCACTGGTCCTCATAGGAGCAGTCGAAGGCAATATCAACACAATTTTTGAAGGCGGATACAACGCATTGTGGAAGATTGCCATATTTTTTGCATTGGTGGCAGCCGTATATCCGAAGGTAGGTTTCATCAGCCGTCATATAGCCGTGGACCGCGACTGGAATGAGATCCGCAACGAAGCAGTGGAATACTTCCGCGAGAAGAGATATGTCATCGAGTCGGAAAACGAAGAAAAGGTAACGCTCCGATTCAAGGATATGGCCGGAAGGATCTCGAAAATGTTTGAAGACAGGATCACTCTCACCAGGGCTGCCGGCGGTTATGAGCTTGAAGGCTTGAGAAAAGACGTATGGAGACTTGCCACAGGACTGGAGCACCGCCTGTCTCCAGACAACGAATGACAGGCCTGACAGGAACTTTAAAATCTCTGGTAATGGATGAACTTAAGACCGTCGCCAAATTCGGCGATCCGATGCTGGCAAGCATCTCAAAGGGCCTGCTCGAAGCAAACGGCATCAAGGCGGAAATATTCGGAGCATACTCCTCATATCCCTCCTTCAATGCCGTCGAACAGGACATCGAACTTAAGGTCAATGCAGAAGACTACGAGTCGGCATTGAGCATCTTGGCTGCCTCTGACAAGGCAGAATAGAAATCTTCGCCAAAATAACGTTCAATAGGTTCGCGCAGGAATTCATACACGCGGACCTTTTCTCTTTTGCCCTTTGCAAATGCATCCTGGCAGATATGCCATCTGTGAAGGTTAAGGGCTCTGGTACCGTTGCTGAGCTGGGTGATGCGTATAGGATAGAGCCAGCATGAGATTGGCTTGCGGAAGTCACCCTTACCCTGGAACCAGCATCTTTCCATAGAACAGAAGCAGTTTCCGTCCTCATCGAACAGGGTATATGCGCATTCCTCGCTGCCAGGCACCAGAGGAGTGACCATGTCACCGTCTCTGTCTATTTCAAAATAGCCCTTGGCCGCAACAGCAGCACGGCCCTCATCCGACATTATCGGAGAAAAGATGTGATAGTTCTTTTCGATGGCTTCAGCCTCACATTCCTCCATCGGGGCACCGCTGTCGCCTATGACGCAGCAGCAGCCCTTGCACTTCTCGTAATCACATGCAAAATACTCGGTCAGAATCTCCTCTGACACAAGACAATCGTCGATCTGGATAATTGTTCCGTGGTACATATAAACTAATCTTTCATTATTACATATTCAACCTTGCTGCCCGACACAAGAGAAGATAGCATAGCCTCCACCTTTTCCGCTGTCACGGCATCTATCTTCGAGGCATAATCAGTGGAAAGATCCTTTCCGTCAAGATGTCTCAACGCTATAGCCGTGGTCCAATATGACGGGTCATTCATTTCCACAGCGATTTCATTCTTGAGACGGGACATGTAGCCTGAAATGGCAGAACCGTCAACCCCCTTGTGCGATATATCCGACAATAAGGACCTGATGATACCGAGAACATCCCCGGCAGTCATGCCTCCGCCTCCAGATGCGAATCCGTCAGGATCCGCCTCGGAAACGGATATGCTCACATTCACCCTGTCTTCCGGATAGACCCTGCACACATGTGACACAGACAGGTGATATCCGGTATCTACCAACGATTCGGCAAGCTTCTGCTCAAGATACATCACCGCAACCGCCGCTGTCATATAGCTGTCAGCCGTAATCGAAGCCCTTGCAGACATCACCACATCTATGCTGTTTTCCTCACCGCCCTTCGTATATGTAGACCATCCGGAAATAGGCTGATAGCGGACATTCGGCCTGCGCACTGCAGCATCCCTTGTCCTGAACGCACCGACATAATCAAGAAGAATCTTCTTGAGCTTGTCTTCCCTGATATCTCCAACCAAGATGAGCAGACCGTCATTCATCTTTGCCATCTGTGAAGACAGGTAACTGCCTGTTCTTCCGGCGAAGCCAGGGGAGATCTTACCGGGTGCCTTATATGACGAATATCTGTATCCCGGACACATGATGCTGTCTATTGCAGTCATTCTCGCAGTCCTGGAAACCTTCCCGTACTCCAAGGCAAGGTCTTCTCCTGCCGCATAATACCCCAAGGCTTCCTCCGAAGGACTGCATCCCTGCGACAAGGCAAGCAGAGCCTTCATCAGAAGTCCTGCTTCCTGTTCCGGTGCTGTTCCGCTGACCATAAGATTCGACAAATGCACCTTCGTGCCCATTGTTATTCCCTGCGTCATCAGAATATCCCTGAAATCCTTTCCCTTTATTCCTGACACATAGCAGTAATCAAGGAAGTCTGACATGTATGCACCCTCCCCCACAGCAAGATCCTCGACATGTCCATATCCTCCGTTAAGGGCCAGCATATAATGCAGCTGACCGTCCGAAGGCATGTTACGATACACCACCTTGAATCCGTTCGAGAAAGTCCAGACAGAGCCTCCCGAAACATGGTCCTTCTTGACTGACTTGAGCTTAACCTTCGGTCCAGATCCAGGAAACGAAAGTGTGTCGCTCATGTTCGGGGATGAGGAGCGTAAAGACTTTCCTTCCTGCCCCGCCACCCATACGGAATCGAAGAGAGACCTGACAGCCAGGCTGTCGGCCATACCGGTCACACTTACCTCTATATTCTCATCCTTGTCGAGCAAGGCCGAAATGATGCCGTTAAGCAATCTTACTCCCGTAGTATCCGGAATATTTCTCGACGAGTGGTATGAAAGGCGTTCTTTTGCCGAAGCCAATGACGAACCGTTCATAAAAGCCGATATGCATCTGTCCACATAATCACCATCTCCGTTCAACTCTCTTCTGGCCTTCTCACGGAGAGTATTCTTGAACCTTGACATGGCAAGGCGTCGTTCTCCCGTCGTCACACCTGCCGCATCCATAGACGACATGACCATTGAAACAGTCTCCACAGCCGCCTCGCAGTCCTTCTCTGCAACGGCCAGCCTCACCGTGAACGAATGATCGGAAGGAGAGTCCACCCCGTCAGAATACTCATACCTGACATCGGCAGATGGTATGCTCCTGTCTTCCAATATATCAGCTATCCTTTCGCATGCGATGTCACCCATCACCTCCATAGCCATTGCAAACACCTCCGACCGGACTGTATTCATATATTCACGCGGCGTCCTCGCAGAAAACCATGTGACAGAGACTTCCGCCAAAGGTCCGTCTGTATCAACCGCCGAGAATACTGCAGGCCTTTCCTTCCAGACATATTCCTCGCGTGGCAGTGATTCTCCGGAATGGACCATCAGCGACATGACGCGCAGCTTTTCCGCCACGGATGCAGGATCGATATCTCCTGACACTATGACAGCCTGATCTCCCGGAACATACCATCTGCTGACAAAATCATCATCCGTCCTGTTGCACCTGTCCACAAGATTCATCATGACCATAAGAGTGGAATCAAGGGCAGCCGGAGAACTGATGCCGATACCGGAAAAGAGAAAGACAGTAGCATCGTCTGTAACCTTCACGAAACCGTCACGGTCTGGGGATGCGCCATGACGTACCATATAGTGCTGGAGAGTGGAAGATACCGTTCCGCATGGTGAAGCCAAGGCTTTCCGTGCCGCCGCCACAGGCTCGGAGGGACAGTCTGTCACTGTCTTCCTGCCGGTCTTCTGTACAAGGGCGAAATCCGCCTGACCTTTGGCAGACCTGTCGGAAACCAGATAATAATTCAGTCCGTCCGGCAGAGTCCCGCTGACAATAGCCGGATCCCGGGGAAGGACGGCAATGCCTTGAGCCATTGCGGCCGAGTGGAGAAGAACGGCCGACAATAGTGTAAACATCTGTATCAAAAATGATTTCATAATAATATTAAGTTCGGATTGCAAAAATACGACAAAAAATTCCTATTTTTGCATCTTGTGGTACTTTTGAATATTAATGTTAAACAAATTGATGATACTATGAAGAAAATTTTCCTTCTTTTTGCAGCTGCTGTAATGACAGCAGGAGTAATGTCCGCACAGGACATCAACCAGGCTACAGAGGCATACAACAACGGTGCTATGGAGCTCCAGATGGGCAACACAACTGCAGCTATCGAAAACTTCCAGACAGCTCTCACAATGGGTGAGGCTCTCGGAGAAGCAGGTGCTGATCTCGTGGCAAACTGTAAGAAGGCAATCTGCTCGGCAACCCTCAGCCATGCAAAGGATCTTTACAACGCAAAGGATTTTGAAAACGCTATCGTTGCATTCCAGCAGGCAAAGGATGCAGCTGAAGCTTACGGTGAGGCTGAAATCGCAGCAGAGGCTGGCGAGCTTATCGGCCAGACAGAGATGGTAAAGTACAACACTGACGGAAAGGCTGCGATGAGAGCAAAGGACTACCCTACAGCTATCGCAAACTTCACAAAGGTTCTCGAAATGGATCCTGCAAACGGTGGAGTTGCAATTCAGCTCGGACAGGCTTACATGAGAGCAGGCCAGCTCGACGAGTCTATCGCAGCGCTTGAGGTTGCACAGGCTAACGGAGAGGGCGAGAACGCATCAAAGCTTCTTTCAAACATCTACCTCAAGAAGGCTCAGGCAAGCAACAAGGCAAAGAAATACCAGGAGGTTGTTGATTTCGCCGCAAAGTCAAACGAGGCTCTTGAGAACGGCAATGCTTACAAGCTTGCTGCAAGCGCACTCCAGAAGCTCGGAAAGAACGACGAGTGCATCGCTGCCTACGAGAAGTATCTTGAGGTAACTCCGGATGCAAAGGATGCTGGCGGAATCAACTGCACAATCGCAGTACTTTATCAGCAGGCCGGCAACAAGGCAAAGGCAAAGGAGTATTACGAGAAGATCGTAAACGACCCACAGTTCGGTGCAACTGCACAGGAGCAGCTCAAGACCCTCTAATCAATGAGACAGCTTGAACTGCTTGCTCCGGCAAGAGACGCACAGATCGGCATCGCAGCAATCGACTGCGGTGCCGATGCTGTGTATATCGCCGGTCCGCAGTTCGGAGCCAGACAGGCGGCGGGAAACAGCATGGAGGATATCCGCCGGCTTTGCGAACATGCCCACAGATATGGGGCGAGGATCTTCGTCGCACTGAACACCATACTTTACGACGACGAGCTCGAAGCCGCATATAATCAGATGCTTGCCGTACAGGAAGCCGGAGCTGACGCCCTGATCATACAGGACATGGCCGTGCTTGAAATGGCAAGGAAAGGCATTGCAGACTTAAGGAAGGACTTCCGTCTGCCTCTCCATGCATCCACACAATGCGCCATCCGCACACCGGAGCAGGCCGCATTCCTCGAAAGCCTCGGATTCTCGAGACTCATCCTCGAAAGAGAACTATCACTGGACCAGATTAAGGCAATCCGTGATGCGGTCAGCTGCGAGCTCGAATTCTTCGTACATGGAGCACTCTGTGTATGCTATAGCGGACAGTGCTACCTTTCAGAACAGATCGCCGGCAGAAGCGCCAACCGCGGAGCATGCATACAGGCCTGCAGGTCAAGGTATGATCTTGTGGATTCCGACGGAAAGACTTTGGTAAAGGACAAGGCCCTGCTTTCACTCAAGGACTATAACCTGAGGGAGAGGATAGCGGACCTTGCCGAAGCGGGAATCACTTCATTCAAGATAGAAGGAAGACTGAAGAACGAATCATATGTGAGGAATGTCGTACGCGACTACTCGATCATGATCGACAGGACAATTGCCGGAATGCCTGACAGATATGAAAGAGGATCATACGGACATGTCACCGGAGGATTTACCCCTGACACGGCAAAGACCTTCAACAGAGGTTACACGGAACTTTTCATAGACGGGAAACGCGGCAGATGGGCAGCCATGGACGCGGCAAAGGCCATGGGTGAGGGAATCGGTCAGGTGACAGGCCTGAACAAGGACAAGACCGCAGTCAGCCTCAGACTTTCAGGAAAAGGAACAGATCTCAACAACGGAGACGGTTTCTCTTTTGTCGCCAAGGACGGAAGCGTATGCGGATTTCGTGGTGACATATGCGACGGGAAGACGATAAAATGCAAGAGCACTCCTGCCCTTTTTGTCGGAGCAAGAATCTTCAGGAACATCAATGTAGCCTTTGAAAAGGAGATAGAAAGACAGGCTTGCGCAAGGGAAATCCGGGTCATGACAGAAATGGACTTCATCCTGTCTGACGATGGATCATGGACAGTCAGGGCCCATGCATCAAGCGAGGACGGCAGAAGGATTTCCGAAGACTTCACGGCAGGAAACCAGACAGCCAACAACAGGGAGCGCATGGTGGAGATGATCAGAAGCCAGATCAGCAAGTCCGCCGGCATATACAGGTTCGACATCGACCTGACTTCTTGTCCGGAAGACATCCCGTTCATGAGCGCTTCATTCCTGAACAACATCAGAAGAACCCTCGCGGAAAGGCTGGAGAGCCTTCCGTGCGGGAAAAAGGACATCCTTCACAGGGATCTGGAAAAAGTAACTGAAAAACATTTCCCCCTGAAGGATGCCACATACAAGGCCAATATATCAAACACAGTTTCAGAAGCCTTGTACAGAAGAACCGGAGCAGAAAATATCGAAAAGGCATTTGAGCTTGTGCAGACAGAGTCTGCAGAACTGATGCGTACCAGGTACTGCATACGCTATGAGCTCGGCATGTGCCCGAAACATCATGGCTGCAAAGCCGTAAAGGATCTTTTCCTTCTCAACAACGGCCGCAGATTCGCCCTGCATTTCGACTGCAGGTCCTGCGAAATGACTGTCCTCAATACTCCACAATCTCGAAAGTAAGGTCGACATCTCCAAAATGTCCGACAAGATTGTTGTTGGCTTCCAGCCAGCGGCTTGAAAGCTGACCTCTCCATACTATGTCGTCACGGGAATTGAACGGAAGCTTCAGTTCCACTCCGTAGCTTTTCGACTCGATCCTCACAAGAGCCGTGCACTGCCATTCGGTCCTGGTACCTCCGTCATCTTCAGTGATCATGAAGGCACAATGGGTCATCTGCCCCGTCCAGTCGGAAACCAATACCGCATTAAAAGGCACCGGACTACCCATCTGGCTACGCTTGACCACCACCATGAAATCCGTGACCGTGGGAGCATACAGGCGAAGCTCCGCTTCCGTAGCTGCCGTGAAATCCTCCACGGAGCCTGTCTTCACGAAGAATTCAGATGCTCCGGCGAACCATGAATCATAATTGCGTTTCATTGTGAAATCCTTGAGGATCAGCGTCCTCACAGGGGTCTTCGTCTTTGTCGGCGGTGCAGCTGAATTCGGTCTGACGATTATGTTTCCGCCTCCCTCGCCCCATTCCGGATTCTCTCTCCTCAACATTTCGAGTGTAGTGTAGTCTGCGTCTGAATTCCTGTTAACAACCCAAACAGGCACATTCCTCGCCATCTCCTCATCCACCATCACCTTCTCCACATGGCGGAAACCATTATCGTCAGTCATAATTCGATATCCTATATTTATTTCTGACCCATCTTCAGGGTCGAATGTCATCACCGGCATGGACTTTCCGTCCCATGACCGGGAAAAAGGCCAGTATATCTGAATGTCAGAATCAGTCAGCGCATCCAGAAAATCTTCCGGTTCCACATCAGCGGCCCGGGAATCATGCAAGGCCTTTGTCACTGCATTTTCCCTGACATAATCCGCTATCAGATCCCTTAAGGATCCGGCTGCGGCTCCCCCAGCCTTGGAATGAGGATCACCTACTCCCGCACCAGGATTGAGGAACAGGTCACGCATAGTATATTCTTCGTCATAACCGTTATCCGATGACGAGTTGACAGCAGAATATACCTCATCCAGATGCACAGAGGACATCGGCACGGCAGCCAATATGCGGGCCACCTCGTCAAGACCGACATACAAAGAATCCGCTACATGCCTGTCGGGATCATTGTCCACAACCTCACATGACTGCCAGGAAAGAAAGACAGGCAGTACGGCCATAATCGTCAAAACAAGTCTTTTCATGATATGCTTTCTTTTTTCCGATACAAAGTTCCGGAGGATTATCCGTGTAACGAAAATTTATGAGCTTATCTGAAAAAATCGGCCTCCCACTTACGCAGGAGGCCGGTTCTGACCAGAAAATTTATTCAATATTTTAAAATATCTTATAAAATGCGGAGACATTCATCGTTCAAAGACCACAAATCTGTCCTTTTCATTCAGATCCTTCACCGTACGGACATTTCGGAAATGCAGATTTCGGAACACCATCTCCGTCTCGGGAGCGAGCGCTTCATTTATCTCGACTATTCCGAATCCTCCCGGCTTCAGCAAGGCAATGGCCCATTGTCCTACAGCCCTATAGAACAGGAGAGGATCTTCATCTGACACGAAAAGCGCAAGGTGAGGTTCATGTTCCAGAACATTCTTCCTCATCAGAGCCTTCTCCGACTCCATGACATATGGAGGATTGCTGGCAAGCACATCGAATTGTCCGAGTTCTTCCGAAGGGCGTCCAAGGACATCCGCCTTCACGAAAGACGGCGACAAGGCTCCGGAAGACTTCATCTCCTCTGAAAAATCCTGACCTGCAGCCACCTTCAGGGCCTCATCGGATATATCCACACCTGTCACCTCCGTTCCGGGCATTTCCAGGGCAAGTGTCCATGCAATGCAGCCGCTTCCTGTGCAAAGGTCTATAATCCTGCCGGCAGTCCGGGCATTAACCACTTCACGACAAAGAAGCTCTGTCTCCGGTCGCGGGATAAGCACTGAGGGACTCACATTGAACCTCCTTCCATAGAAATAGGATTTTCCCATGACATACTGGACAGGCACACCGGAGGCCATAGAAGCGAATGCGGCACGGATATCATCACAGGCCGGTCCCGGCACTTCGTATGAAGGATCTATGATGTGGGTATGCCTTGTCGTACCCAGACGATGCTCCAGATACACCAAGACCATCTCGCGCGCCTCCATTTCCGGATATAGCGCCGAAACGGTCTTCGTTCCTTCAGATATGATATCCTTAAGTTTTATGATCATCTCATGAGTTCTCTATTACCGTGGTAAGGAAATCCGTCATGTTCATGCCGGCAGCACGAACCATCTGCGGTACGAGCGAAGCCGATGTCATGCCTGGTATCGAATTGATTTCCAAGAAATACAGGCCGTCTTCAGCACTGATATAATCCACACGCACAAGTCCGCTGCATCCGAGCTGGGCATAAATCTTCTTCGAGGTCTCCTGGATCTCGTCTCTCAAGCTGTCCGGGATCTGAGCCGGACAAACCTCCTTGCTGTGTCCGTTATACTTGGCCTCATAGTCGAAGAACTCATTCTCGGTTATGATTTCTATCACCGGAAGAGCCACAGTTTCCCTGCCGTCAAAATATACGGCACATGTCAGCTCACGGCCTGTGATGGCAGCCTCGGCAATAAGCATGTTTCCTTCCGAGAATGCATATTCCACAGCCTTGTCGAAATCCTCTGCAGACTTTACCTTGGTCACTCCAAAGCTGCTGCCTCCGTCAGTAGGCTTCACGAACATAGGAAGTCCGAGCCTTCTGACAGCCTTTTCAGCCACTCCTTCTATAGAGTCACCTTTACGGAGAAATATATCATCGGCACATTTCACGAAATCAACATCCTTCAGATAGCTCTTGCATGAAAACTTGTCGAATGTGATGGCGGAAACGAAGGCATTGCATCCGCTGTGAGGAACGCCGAGCATCTCGAGATATCCCTGCATGAGTCCGTTCTCGCCAGGGGTACCGTGCTGCATTATATATGCATAGTCGAACTTTATCTTTTCACCGCCAAGCATCACGGAGAAGTCGGTCTTGTCGACGGTCACCTCGCCGTCGGAAAGGACTATCCTTGCCTCCCCGTTCCTTCTGTATGCCTTAAGAAACCAGTTGCCGAATCTGGCAAAGATCTCATATACATTATACCTGGTTCCATCTATCTGTGAAGCGGTAAACTCACCGCTTCGCACCGACACCTCCCACTCGGAAGAGTCGCTGCCATATATCACTGCAATATTTTTCATTATTCAAAGAAATAGTCTGTGCTTTCTTCAGCCTTGACCTCCGCATCAGCATCGCTGCCGTCGCAATCGAGGTTGAGCGATATGCCCGGAGGGGCCATGAAAGTCTCGTTTTCATCAATCTTGAGCGAAGCGTCCTTGCGGCACTTCTGCATGAAGAGTCCCCAGATAGGGAGGGCCATGTTGGAACCTCCTCCGAGAGAAAGTGACTCGAAGTGTACCTGCCTGTCTTCAGCACCGACCCATACACCAGCCGTAATCGACGGAGTATAGCCGATGAACCATCCGTCCGACTGGTCGTTTGTGGTTCCGGTCTTTCCTGCGATTTCTCCCTTGAGACCGTATTTTGCACGGAGACGCACTCCTGTTCCGCTGTTCACAACGCCCTGCATGAGGTTTGCCATGAGATACGCGGTATATTCGCTGATCGCCTCACGCTTTGTATTGTTGAATTCTCCGAGGACATTTCCCATGCTGTCCTCTATCCTCGTCACGAATATAGGAGACACATAGACTCCTCGCGAAGGGAATGTGTTATACGCCGCCACCATCTCATATACAGCGATGTCCGCCGCACCCACGCAAAGTGAGTTCACTGGATCGAGGTAACATCCGATACCCATCTTACGCATCATGTCCACCATGGCTTCAGGGCCATACTGCTTCATGAGATAAGCGGAAACATTGTTCGAACTCTTTGTCAGACCCCACTTGAGGGTTACTGTCTGGCCGATCCATTCATCCTTGTCAGTACTTGCAGGCGTCCATGTCTCTTCCTCATTGACAATGAATGTCTGCGGCACATTAACGACCTTATCGCACGGGCTCATGCCTTCCTGCATTGCAAGCGTGTAAAGGAAAGGCTTGATTGTCGATCCGACCTGTCTCTTTCCCTGACGGACATTGTCATACTTGAAATAGCGGTAGTTCGGTCCTCCGACATACGCCTTTATATGTCCTGTCTCCGGCTCTATCGCCATGAAGGCTGCACGGAGATGGGATTTGTAGTATCTGATAGAATCGTTCGGAGTCATGACTGTGTCGATGTAGCCCTTTCCTTTCCAAGAGAACACCCTCATCTTCACAGGCTCGTCAAAGCTCTTGCGGATCTCCGCCTCCGATGCACCGTTGTTCTTCATTATGCGGTAGCGGTCGCTCCAGCGCCTTGCCTGCTTCATGAGCTGATTGATAGTCTCCTTGTCGATGTCATTCGAGAAAGGCTTGTTGGTCTTCCACTTCAGGTCTCGCCAGAAACTCTGCTGAAGGTCTTTGCCAAGATGTTCAGCCACAGCCTCTTCCGCATACCTCTGCATCCTTGAGTCGATTGTAGTGTAGATACGCAGGCCGTCCTTGTCAAGATTATACGGAGTGCCGTCCGCCTTGTGGTTCTTGTTGAGCCATCCGTAGAGCTGGTCGTCCGCCCAGAGAAGCGAATCCACTACATAATCCTCATACTGATTGTAAGAAGACCTCTTCGGCTTCTTTGCATTCATGGTACGGCGGAGCATATCCCTGAAATACGGGCCGACTCCGGCATTGTGGTCCTGGATCTGATATGAAAGAGAGATAGGTATCTGCTGGAGCGAATCCCTCTGCGCCTCCGTGATGAATCCGTTCTTCTCCATACGGGAGATCACGAGGTTTCTTCTTGCAAGGGACTTGTCCGGATTGATTACAGGGTTGTATCTCGTAGGCTTGTTGACCATTCCGACAAGGGTAGCCGCTTCCTCGACCGTAAGGTCGATAGGGTTCTTGCCGAAGAAGGTCTGGGCCGCAGACTTTATTCCATACGCATTGCTGCCGAAGAAGATCTGGTTCATGTACATGGTCATGATCTCGTCCTTTGTGTAGTTGCGCTCGAGCTTCACGGCTGTAATCCACTCCTTCAGCTTGATCCATACCATCTTCAGAACGGATACACCGGGAATCCTGCTGCTGACATCCTCACGAGGATACAGGGTCTTCGCAAGCTGCTGGGTAATGGTACTTCCTCCTCCCTGGCTCGAATCACTGCTGATGAGGGTCTTCACAAGGACACGGGCAAGGCTCTCGAAGTCGATGCCCGAATGCCTGTAGAAACGCTCATCCTCGGTCGCCACAGCGGCATTCACCACATTCGGTGAAAGTTCCTCATAGCTTATGAAAGACCTGTTCTCTATGTGGAACGTAGTCAGAATCTCGCCGTCTGAAGATATGACCTGGGTAGCAAGCTTGCTGTCCGGGTTCTCAAGCTCCTCGAACGAAGGTATGTCCGCAAAAGCCCACACCGCCGCAAGCAGCAGAATCACAGACATCACACCTGCCGTGAACAGGCCCCAGAACCAACGGGTTATCTTCTTCTTTGTTGTCTCCTTCATATCAAAACATCAATAAATTTCTTCCTCATCCATCACCTTTAGGTGATAGTCCTGTATATAATGGTACAAGATGACAAAAATAGCAACAAAATTTGGAAAATTGCTTCATTTGTACCTTACTTTGCAGTTCATTTTTGAAAAAGAAGAGGTTTAGAGCATGGCGAAAGGAAAAAATCTTGTTATTGTGGAGTCTCCTGCAAAGGCCGACACCATTCAGAAATTTCTCGGAAACGATTATATCGTAAAATCAAGCTTCGGACATATACGCGACCTTCACGACAGCGAGCTCAGCATTGACGTG
Organism: Bacteroidales bacterium; assembly: GCA_017550025.1. Classification (GTDB taxonomy): domain Bacteria; phylum Bacteroidota; class Bacteroidia; order Bacteroidales; family UBA932; genus Cryptobacteroides. The sequence continues at coordinate 31,256 of JAFYLU010000071.1, forward strand.
GCTGACGGATTCAAGCCCGAATATGTAATCCCTGCAGAGAAGAGAAAGCTCGTATCGGAGCTGAAGAAAGCAGCCAAAGAGGCAGAGACCGTATGGCTGGCATCCGATGAGGACCGCGAAGGAGAAGCTATCTCATGGCATCTTTTCGAGACTCTCGGACTCAAGGAAGAAAACACGAAACGTATTGTATTCCACGAGATTACAAAGAACGCAATCCTGAACGCCATCGAGAACCCGCGCGAGATCGACATGAGTCTCGTAAACGCACAGCAGGCAAGAAGAGTGCTCGACAGACTCGTAGGTTTCGAGCTCTCGCCGGTGCTTTGGAGAAAGATCCAGCCGAAGCTGTCTGCAGGCCGCGTGCAGTCGGTAGCCTTAAGGCTCGTGGTGGACCGCGAAAGGGAGATCCTCTCGTTCAGCAACGAGGCATATTATAAGGTAGACGCACACTTCCATCCGGAAGGAACACCCGACACTACCCTTGTCAAGGCTACCCTCGACAGAAGATTTCCGGACATAGACTCGGCACGTGAATTCCTCGAAAGATGCATCGGCGCACGATTCACCGTAAGCAGCATCGAAAAGAAGGAAGGATCAAGGACTCCTGCAGCGCCATTCACCACTTCCACCCTCCAGCAGGAGGCTGCAAGAAAGCTCAGGCTGTCAGTAAGCCAGACCATGAGCATCGCGCAGAAGCTCTACGAGCACGGACTCATCACATACATGCGTACCGACTCGACCAACCTCTCCTCGCTCGCCGTAAATACTGCGAAGGAGTTCATCACAGAGAATTTCGGTGAGGAATATTCAAAGGTCAGACAGTACAAGACCAAGGCGAAGGGCGCACAGGAAGCCCATGAGGCCATCCGCCCTACATATATAAAGAACACTTCCATCGAGGGCACCCCACAGGAGCAGAGACTCTACGAGCTCATCTGGAAAAGGACAGTCGCCTCACAGATGGCAGATGCAAGCATCCTGAAGACCGACATAAAGGTCTCATCCGACAAAGGTGAGGAGAAATTCAATGTCCAGGCAAGCCAGGTGCTGTTCGACGGATTCCTCAAGCTTTATATGGAAAGCACAGACGAGCCGTCACAGGATGACGAGACCGTAATCCTTCCTGAAATGCATACAGGAGCACAGATGGAAGAAAGAGGCATAACTGCAGAATGCAAGTTCACTGCCGCCCCTTCAAGATATTCGGAAGCCACACTGGTCAAGAAGCTGGAAGAACTCGGCATAGGCCGTCCTTCCACATATGCACCTACAATCTCGACCCTGACAAAGGGAAGAGGATATATAGTAAAGGGTGACAAGACCGGCGAAAAGCATCAGGTCACCAACCTTTCACTTTCAGATGGAATCATCAAGGCATCGGCAAAATCAGAAACCGTAGGAGCAGAGAAGAGCCGTCTTCTCCCGCAGGACATCGGAATGATCGTAACCGACTATCTTGTAAAGAATTTCGACACCATCCTCGACTATGGATTCACCGCAAATGTGGAGAAGGACTTCGACAGGATCGCCGAGGGCGAAATGGCATGGAACAGCATCATAGGCGAGTTCTACGGACCGTTCCATACTAAAGTACAGGAGACCATGAGCAACAGGGAATACAGCCATGTAAGCCGCGAACTGGGCACAGATCCTAAAGACGGACAGCCTCTCGTGGCCCGCTTCGGACAGTACGGACCGTATGTGCAGAAAGGCGATGGCGACAGCAAGCAGTATGCAAGCCTTGCTCCGGGACAGCTCATAGAAAGCATCACACTCGAAGAAGCTCTGAAGCTGTTTGAACTTCCGCGCACCGTAGGCCAGTACCAGGACATCGACATAATATGTCTCAAGGGACGTTTCGGACCATACATAAAGTACGGAGACAAGAACGTGTCACTGCCAAAAGGAACAGATCCGCTCAAGGTGGATCTGGACACATGCATCAGAATCATCGAAGACAGCCTCAACAAGAAGACCGGAGGCATCATAGCAGAGTATAAGGACAGCGATATCCAAGTGATAGACGGCAGCTACGGACCATACATCAAATGTGCCGGAAACAACTACAAAATCCCAAAGGGAACCGACCCTACGACCCTTACAGAAGAAAATTGTAAGGAGATAATTGCCAGCTCCGAGCCTACAGGCCGTAAGAAAAGACGCAAATAATCTTATAAAATATCAAAATCCGACCGCATTTTTTGACATTTTGATTTTTGTCACTAATTTTGCGGTCGGAATTTGTTATAAATTGTTAAGCTATGCCAAATTATCAGATTGATCAGATTGACCAGAAGATTCTTTCGTTCCTCGTAAAGAACGCGAGAATGCCTTTCCTTGAGATAGCACGCGAGTGTGGAGTCTCGGGAGCAGCCATCCATCAGCGAGTGAAAAGGCTGGAGCTGAACGGTGTCATCACCGGCTCACGCCTCCTCGTGAAGCCCCAGGCCCTCGGCCTGAATGTGTGTGCATTCGTAAGCGTATCGCTTTCGGAAGCCAACAAATATCCGGAAGTGATAGAGTCATTCAAGAAGATTTCTGAAATCGTGGAATGCCATTTCGTGACAGGAAAGCACGCACTTCTCATCAAGCTCTTCTGCTTCGACCATGACCACCTCATGCAGATTCTCCTGAACACAATCCAGAAGATCCCATATGTTCAGCAGACAGAGACACAGATTTCGCTTGACCAGGCAATCGAGCGTCAGGTGTGGGTCAAGGAATATCAGAACACAAGCTTTTCGGCAAGCGTAAAGAAAGAAAACAGCGAAGAAGAAACCGGAGAAGAAGACTAATTCCCACGCATGGACATCACGGCCTCGGCCAACACAAGGTCATCAGGGGTCGTAATCTTGATATTGAGCCTCTCCCCCATTACATAGGAGAGGCTTTTTCCGTACTTTTCAAGGACTGATGCATCGTCTGTGAACGATGTGTCGTAAGCAAGCGAATAGGCTCCCTTAAGCTCCTCGGAGCAGAAGACCTGCGGAGTCTGGGCTCCGTAAAGTATTGATCTGTCGGCCTTTGCCCCGGTAACGATCTTGAGATCGTCTCCTTTCTTTTCCAGGACCTTGAGAGTCTCCACGCATGGAGTGACTGGTATCACTCCTGTCTTGTCCTCCGCAAGATCGAAGAGTTTCCTTACCAGGGCAGGAGTGACAAGAGGGCGGACACCGTCATGTACAGCCACAAGTGCCCCATCCGGAACCTTTTCCAAAGCATTCCTTACGGAATGGAAGCGGGTTATGCCTCCCGGCACAAGAACCTGCGGACAGACGAAGTTGCGGTCAAGGCAATATTCCCTCCACCATGAAATGAAATCATGAGGAAGCACCGTCACGACATTGATGCCCGGACATGCCTCAAGAAAGACCTCTATGGTTCTCTGCAGAATAGCCTTCCCTCCCAATTCCAGAAACTGCTTGGGGCTTCCTGCACCCATTCTCGTACCGCTTCCCGCAGCCATTATTATCACGAATCGCTTCCTTTCCATTGCATTTCATTCAATAGTGCAAAAATAATAAAATTACCCCTTAATAATTGCGAGTTTTTTTGTAATTTTACGCGCTAATTTTTCCAAACTGAAAAAAGTAACAACAAATATGGGATTTTCAATTTTGACACAAGAGCTTGCGATTGACCTCGGTACAGCGAACACGGTCATCTTCCAGAACGACCAGATCGTGCTTGACGAGCCGAGCATCGTAGCGATCGACAACAGTACAGGCAAGGCCCTCGCTCTCGGACAGAAGGCGAAGCTCATGCAGGAAAGAGAGAATCCGGGCATCAAGACCATCCGTCCGCTTAAAGACGGAGTCATTGCAGACTTCAACGCTGCAGAGATGATGATCCGCGGATTCATCAAGCAGGTTAACAGCAAACGCAGATCCCTTTTCACTCCGAACCTCAAGATCGTGGTAGGCATCCCTTCAGGAAGTACTGAAGTGGAGATCCGTGCGGTCCGCGACTCCACAGAGCATGCAGGAGGAAGAGATGTATATCTGATCTATGAACCGATGGCATCGGCACTCGGTATCGGTCTTGACGTAGAGGCACCGAAAGGAAACATGGTCGTGGACATAGGAGGTGGTACGACAGAAATCGCCGTTATCTCCCTCGGAGGTATCGTAGTCCAGGATTCCATCAAGGTGGCAGGTGACGTGTTCACAAACGACATCCAGCTCTACCTTCGCCAGCAGCACAACATCAAGGTCGGCCAGATCACTGCAGAGAAGATCAAGATCGCGATCGGAGCCGTGATTCCTAACCTTGAGGAAGAACCGGAGCCATACAACATCACCGGTCCTAATCTCATGACAGCACACCCGGTACATGCGACAATCACTCACCAGGAGATCGCACACTGCCTTGACAAGTCGGTTGCGAGAATCGAGAGCGGCATCATCCATGTACTCGAGCAGACTCCACCAGAGCTTTACTCGGACATCGTGGAAAACGGTATCCACCTCGCCGGCGGCGGTTCGCTCCTCAGGGGACTTGCAACCCGTCTCACTGAAAAGATCAACATTCCGTTCCATGTAGCGGAAGATCCGCTCAGGGCCGTAGCACGCGGAACATGCCTGGCGCTGAAGAATACGGATAACTACACATTCCTTATGAGATAAGGCCTTGCGAAAAAGCAATATAATATATCATGTAATCAATGCAGCTATCTTCATCCTACTGGAGGTAGCTGCGTTGAATATGCTCAGCAACAACGGAGAGTTGCAGAACATATGGATTTCGAAAGGCGTACAGGCGGTCTCCGGAACAGTCTGGGGAGGCGTACAGGATGTGAAGGATTATTTCTCATTGAGAAAAACGAACGATGCGCTTGCATTGGAGAACCACGACCTGAGGGTACGCATTGCGGAGCTGGAAGCGATGACAGAGGACAGTCTGTCTGCCGCAAGAATGTCTCTCACAGGCCAGGTGGCGGGAGGATTCAGATATACACCTGCCATCATCACGAAGATCAGCAACAACACCAGGCACAACTACATCATCATAGGCAAGGGAACCGCCGACGGGGTCAGGAAAGGCTCCGGAGTAATAACAGGCAAGGGTGCCATAGGAGTGATCGATGCCGTCAGCAGGAACCACTCCTATGCAAGGTCATTCAAGAACCATGAGATGAGCGTAAGTGCCCGACTTGGAAAAGAAGGTGCAGTGGGTCCCATGAGCTGGGACGGAATCAGCAGCAGGAAGGCTATCCTCAAGGAGATTCCTCACCATGTCACCTTCCAGCAGGGAGACACAGTGTATACAAGCGGCTTTTCATCGATCTTTCCGCCTGACATCCCTCTCGGAACGACAGGACAGTCAAAGGTCGTGAACGGAGCCACATACGAGATAGAAATCACCCTTTTTGAGGACTATGGAGCGCTGCGATATGTGACCATAGTGGAGAATCTCGGCAAGGATGAAATAAAGATTCTGGAGGACGAGCAATGAAGACAGGACAGAATTTCGGACTTCTATACTTCATGCTGCTGATCTGTCAGACAGCACTTTGCAACTTCTCCCCTCTCGGGCCGTACATCATGCTCTCGATGCTGCCTGCAATGATTCTGTGCATCCCCACAAGCGTCAGCACAATCACATGCATGCTCGTAGCATTCGCAAGCGGCCTCGGTGTGGACTGGTTCTCTGAAGGACTCATCGGAATAAATGCAGCGGCACTGGTGCCAGTGGCATTGGCAAGAAAATCAATCGTCAAGATATTCTTCGGTGAAGACCTCATTTCAAGAGGAGACAGCTTCTCATTGCGCAAATACGGAGTAGCGAAGGTTTCAGCGGCGATAATGTCGTCATTGACAATATATCTTGCATTATACATAATGCTTGACGGTGCAGGAATGCATCCGACATGGTTCAATCTGGCCTATTTCGGAGCTTCCCTCATACCCAACTGGTTCCTCTCCCTCATTGTGACGCAGATCCTTACCCCTGACGACAGAAAATAGGAGGCAGCAGATGAAACTGAACAGGGAGAACAGACTTCTCATCGGACTCTGCACAGCAGCAGCCATATTGATAGCAAAGCTTTTCAGCATCCAGATCCTTGACGACAAGTACAAGATGGACGCTGAAAACAACTCTATGGTTTACAGCACCATCTACCCTACAAGAGGTATCATCCATGACAGGAACGGGGATATTCTCGTGGGCAACAAGGTAGCATATGACCTTCTTGTCACTCCGAAGGAGGTAGAGGAATTCGACACTCTCGCCTTCTGCGAAGTACTGGATGTCACACCGGAATTCGTCAGGGAGAAGATGCAGGAATACCACAGGAACCGAAGAAGGATCGGCTACCAGTCCGTGGTGATGCTCAAGCAGCTTCCGCCGGAGACCTACATGAAATTCGCGGAGCTCGCATACAAGTTCCAGGGTTTCAGAGGACAGGCCAGAAGCATACGCGAATATCCTTTCAATGCCGGAGGAAACCTCCTCGGATATGTGTCCGAAGTCGATGCGGCATATCTGGCAAAGCATCCCGGAGAATACAAGTCCGGTGACTACGCAGGAAAGACCGGCATCGAGGCGGCGAGAGAGACCGAACTGCGAGGAGAGAAGGGACACAACATCTGGCTGCGCAACTCGCGCAACAGGATTGAATCAAGATATAAGGACGGAGAGCTTGATAAGGAAGCCGTTCCTGGCAAGGACATAACAACGACCATCGATGCAGAACTCCAGCACTACGGACAGCTGCTCATGGCCAACAAGGTCGGCAGTCTTGTAGCAATCGAACCATCGACAGGAGAAATCCTCACGATGGTATCAAGCCCCGGAATAGATGTAGAGATGCTTGCTGACATAGGACAGCATTATAAAGACATCGCCTCCGATCCGTATAAGCCTATGTTCAACCGAGCTGTCCAGGCTTCATACCCTCCGGGATCAGTATTCAAGCTTGTGAACGGACTCATCGGACTACAGGAGGAGGTATTTACGCCTAACACCATGTACCCTTGCAGCATGGGATTCCACTTCGGACGCAACAAGCTCGGATGCCATGCGCACAAGTCGCCGCTCAACTTCGAGGAATCCATCATGATGTCATGCAATGCCTATTATTGCTACATCTTGAGAAGTCTGCTTGAAAACAGCAAGTACGGATCCATCGATGAGGCCATGGACAAATGGAACGAGTATGTCAGGAGCTTTGGTTTCGGACAGAAACTCGGCAGCGACTTCCCGTCAGAGCTGGGAGGTAATATTCCAAACTCAAAATATTACAACAAGGTCTACAGAAAGGGAGGATGGAAGGCCACTACCGTGATTTCGCTCTCCATCGGACAGGGAGAGATCGGATGTACTCCACTTCATCTTGCCAACCTTTGTGCAACCATTGCAAACAGAGGATTCTACTATATTCCGCACATCATCAAGGATTCGGAACATGTGGAGATCGATCCGAAATATAAGAAAAAGCAGTACACCATGGTCGACACCACGCATTTCCCTAAAGTGGTAGGAGGAATGTACCGTGCTGTCAACAGCGGATTCGGCTCGGGCGGTACTGCGAGCATCGCTGCTGTCGAAGGACTCGAGATCTGCGGAAAGACAGGTACAGCCCAGAACCCGCATGGACATGACCACTCGGTGTTCATCTGCTTCGCTCCGAAAGATAATCCGAAGATTGCTGTAGCGGCATATGTGGAAAACGGAGGATTCGGCGCGACATGGGCAGCTCCGATAGCATCACTCCTTACGGAAATGTACCTTACAGGGGAGATCCGCGAAGACAGGAAACCTCTTGAAGACAGGATTCTGAATGGAAATCTGATGGACAGGGTAAAAGTGAAGAAGTAGAAATGAGAGATCTAGGAGGACATAGGGGAAGAGGTCTGGCGAAGACCATCGACTGGAAGCTGGTGATATGCTACCTGCTGCTCATCCTGATAGGATGGGCTAACATTTACGCATCCATCCATTCGTCAGAGCCTGCATCGGTATTCGATTTCGACAGCAGAAGCGGAAAGCAGTTCGTATGGATCATCACTGCATTCTGCATTGCAGCAATCATCCTCTTTGCCATAAACCCGAGAGTATACGAGAGTATGTCCGTGCCTATATACCTCTTCGTCATGGCCTTGCTCATCGCCGTGATATTCCTTGGAATCGAAGTGAAGGGTTCGAGGTCATGGTTCGCATTCGGCGCCATAAGGTTCCAGCCCGCGGAAATATCGAAGATATCCACATCCCTGATGCTTGCGACGGTCATGAGCCAGCAGAACTACAGGATAGGCAGGGCAAAAGACTTCATCGTCACAGCAATGATAATACTGGTGCCGATGCTCATCATCGTGCTTCAGAGTGAGACGGGATCCGCCCTTGTTTATGTAGGATTCCTGTTCATGCTGTACCGCGAAGGACTTTCAGGATGGCTGATCTTCCTTGTGGGAATGTCCATACTTTCATTCATCCTGACCCTTACGGCATCGTCATATGTAGCAATTCTTGTAATTGTCGGCATTGCATCACTATGCATATGCCTCTATTCGGGAAGATTCAAGTGGTGGCTCATAGCAGGTATTCCGCTGATTGTGCTGTTCGCCTTCGTCCCTACACTTATGAACATATGGACAGAGAGCCTTATAGGTGCGGAAGGTCTTGAGGCTCTTGCAGCTGCAGAGGGAGACTTCATTGCTGCCGGAGTCGAGATGCCGTTCACGATGAAGATAAAGCCGATCTACATACTTCTCGGATTTACCGGACTCTGCATCCCTGTCACAGCATATACTGCATATCGCGAAAGGAACATATTCTCGAACCTTGCGATAATCTCGATGCTTGCCGGTATAGCCCTCGTATTCTCGGCCGAATTCATCTTCAACGATGTGCTTCAGGACCATCAGAGAAAACGTATCGAGGTGCTCTTGGGCATGAAGGAAGACCCTACCGGCGTGGGCTACAATGTCAACCAGTCGATGATTGCAATCGGTTCAGGCGGACTTACCGGAAAGGGCTACCTCAACGGCACGCAGACGACATACGGATTCGTTCCGGAGCAGAGCACGGACTTCATCTTCTGCACAGTCGGAGAAGAATGGGGTTTCCTCGGTTCGACATTCGTCATCCTGCTGTATGTGTTCCTCATATGGAGGATCATCAGGAACGCAGAACGAAGCAGGGAGGCATTTACGCGCATCTACGGTTATTGCGTGGCATGCTGCATATTCATGCACCTGTTCATCAACATAGGCATGACCATCGGACTTATGCCGGTGATCGGTATTCCTCTGCCGTTCGTGAGCTATGGAGGATCATCCCTCTGGGGATTCTCGGCACTGCTCTTCATATTCATAGCATTGGACAGAAACGAAAGGAAGTATTTCTAGACATACATTCATAATGATACAGCCGTCTTGAAGACATCGGGTGCTTTCAAGACGGCTGCATTCAGTATATGTAATCGTATATTATTCGCCGAAGAGATAACGATGCTGCTCCGGAGTGAGGACATCTATCTCGCAGCCCCAGTATGAAAGCTTGCGTCTTGCAACCTCCTGATCGATCTCCAGAGGAACATCATTCACCATCTGACCAGGCTCACGTGACACCTTTTCGTGATTCTCGACGAGATACCTCGCGCTGAGGGCCTGGATTGCAAAAGACATGTCCATGATCTCCGCAGGATGTCCGTCGCCTGCCGCAAGGTTCACCAGACGGCCTTCAGCAATCACATATAGCTTGTTTCCGTTCTCGAGAGCATATCCGATGATGTTCTTTCTCGCAGGCTTCACCTCGACAGCCATCTCGCGGAGGCATGCCACATCCACCTCGCAGTCGAAATGACCGGCATTGCAGCAGATGGCGCCGTCCTTCATCTTGAGGAAATGCTCCTTCACGATCACGCCATCGCAGCCTGTCACTGTGACGAAGATATCGCCTATGGCAGCTGCCTGTTCCATCTTCATGACCTTGAATCCATCCATAACGGCCTCCATTGCCTTGATCGGATCCACCTCGGTCACAATCACTTCCGCACCAAGACCCTTCGCCCTCATGGCAACACCCTTGCCGCACCAGCCGTAACCGGCAACGACAACATTCTTTCCGGCCACAATGAGGTTGGTGGTACGGTTGATTCCATCCCATACCGACTGTCCTGTGCCGTAACGGTTATCAAAAAGATGCTTGCAGTCAGCATTGTTCACAAGCATCATAGGGAACTTGAGAGCCTTTGCCTTATTGAGCTGGACGAGGCGGAGAATACCTGTAGTTGTCTCCTCGCAGCCTCCGATCACTTCCGGAATAAGGTCCACATATTCTGTGTGCATAAGATTGACAAGGTCACCGCCGTCGTCAATGATGATGTTCGGACCGACCTCGAGTACTCTTCTGATATGCTCCTCATATTCCTCAGGTGTGGCATCGTACCATGCGAATACATTAAGTCCGGCCTCCACAAGGGCTGCAGCCACATCATCCTGTGTTGAAAGCGGGTTACTTCCGGTCACATACATTTCTGCACCACCGGCAGCGAGCACCTCACAAAGATATGCAGTCTTTGCCTCGAGATGAACAGAAAGCGCCACCTTCTTTCCCTTGAACGGAAGCGTGCGACGGAACTCCTCTTCCAGTCCGTTGAGAAGAGGCATATGATGCTTTACCCAATCTATCTTCAGGCGGCCTTCCTGCCAGAGCTGAAGATCACGAATTTCACTTGCCATTTTGTATAATATGTTTATCTGTTTGCGTATAAATCGGGGCAAAGATAAGTTTTTTTGACCACATAAACGGTTTTTTTGCCACAATGGGCAAATTTTAGCCAATTGCCGGCAGAAACTCTTGGCAGTTCAAACGGATATGGATACTTTTGCATCCGTCAAACTAAATAACCATGGGAATACTGACCGGTAAGACAGCTCTCGTAACAGGTGCGACAAGAGGCATCGGAAGAGCAATAGCATTGAAATTCGCCTCCGAAGGGGCAGATATAGCATTCACATACAGATCACAGCATGAAGCAGCCAGGACTCTCGTCGAGGAGATCGAGGCTATGGGAGTGCGCGTAAAGGCATATACTTCCGATGCAGCCGACTTCGCACAGGCACATGAAGTGGTGGAGGATGTGAAGGCCACATTCGGAAGGATCGACATACTGGTGAACAACGCTGGCATAACAAAAGACGGACTCATGATGCGCATGGATGAGGCGCAGTGGGATGCGGTGATCGATACGAATCTCAAGTCTGCATTCAATTTCATCCACGCCTGCACACCGATAATGGCACGCCAGAGAGGCGGAAGCATGATCAACATGTCATCAGTGGTTGGTGTTTCCGGAAATGCCGGACAATGCAACTACTCCGCATCGAAGGCCGGACTCATTGGACTGACAAAGTCCATCGCCAAGGAAATGGGGCCTCGCGGAATAAGGGCAAACTGCATAGCGCCCGGATTCATCGGCACCGACATGACCGAAGCCCTGCCTGAAAACATCCGTCAGGAATGGGAGAAGCAGATTCCGTTGAGACGAGCAGGCAAGCCGGAAGATGTAGCAGGCGTTGCTCTCTTCCTCGCAAGCGACATGTCAGTATATGTGACAGGACAGGTCATCAACTGCTGCGGCGGAATGAACTGCTAAACTTTACAGAAGAAAACTACACACAATAGTATTTGCACAAAAACCCAAACCTTGCCTCCCGTATGATGCGAATCGTATGGGAGGTTTTTCTGTTTTTTAAATGTTGTTTTTCCTTTTTTTAAACACCTTCTGCCTTCTTTTGCATTAATTGCAGGCATGAAACAGATGATTACAGAAGGGCTCTCCCTGCTTGCCGATCTTATACTGCCCAGGACATGCATAACATGCGGACAAAGACTGCTGATGTACGAACAGCATCTTTGTCTGAAGTGTCTTATGGACATGCCACTGACCTATTTCTGGCAGAGGTCGCATAACCCGATGGCTGACAGGTTCAACGAGGTCATCCAGAAGAGCATTGCAGGATGTACGGCTCCGCACGAGCCATATGCATATGCAGCAGCCTTGTTCAGTTACAGAAGCGACGGATCATACAGGCAGATCCCGTATCAGATCAAATACCACGGCAACACAGAAGCCGGCAGACATTTCGGCAGGATGCTCGGACGGAAGCTGGCATCATCTGACTACCTGAAAGATGTGGACATGATGATTCCTGTCCCGCTACATTGGACCAGGCAATGGCAGAGAGGCTACAACCAGGCGGAAATGATTGCCGAAGGTGCAGCATCCGTGATGAACGCCCCCATGAGGACTGATATGATTGTCAGGAGAAGAAGGACAAAGACACAGACAAGACTGGACATAGAAGGCAAGGAGCGGAATGTAGCAGGAGCATTTGAGTTCCGTAAAGACCGACTGCCGGAGAATGGCAGCACCATCCGTCACATCCTGCTTATAGATGACGTATTCACCACGGGTTCAACCTTGCATGCATGCTTTGTCGCGTTGCGGTCTGTCTTCCCGCCGAGCGTTAGAATCAGCGTCGCTACACTGGGGTTTGTAGGAGGGGGCTAAACCAGATAGTGTGCGGAGATTGGGCTCGGGGTACAAAGCAGGCTGCGCGAGCCCTTCGGCGCAGCTAGCGCAGCTTGCTTTGAGCGGCTGGCCGGCGTACTTGCCAGCCGCGGTGCCTGATTACACCATACTCCCACCATCTAAATCGTGGGCTGTCCATAAAAAGGGCGGTTCTGGTGGATAGGATGGTCAGTTTGAGGTTTCTGCCCTCGAAAAGGGTCACTCTGATTGACAGGGCACAACAAATGAGAGAGTTCGGAGATTTGGCTCGAGACACAAAGCAGCGTAGCGAGCCCTTCGGCGCAGCTTGCTTTGAGCGGCTGGCCGGCGTATTTGCCAGCCGCGTTGCCTCTCTGACCAAGTGTCCGGTCTCACAATCGTGAAGTGGTCAGGGAAAGGCTTCATTTTCTAGCCATTAAGCGCAAATGGTCTTCGATTTCCAAGAAAAGGCCTATATTTCTGGAAGTTAGCAGCAAAATGTTATCAACTTCCAAGGAAATGGGCATTTTTCTGGAAGTTACAGGGGATATTAAACACAAAATATATGAAGAAGGATTTTAGTGCTCTGAGTTTTTCGGAGAAGGAGAGGATTTGTGAAAGTATATATATCAGCCATGGACCATATTGGCATATCTATACTGACGGGACCAGGATGCAGAACATATTCTGCTGTGATAAGGACTTCGTGACTGGAATGTGGTGTCTGGCGGCAGGAGTACATTTGTGCAAGGGGGTAGTGATGCTCACGTTCGAGTTAATGGCCAACCACGTACATCTAATTCTGGCTGGCAAACCAGAGGATTGCATTAAAGCATTCGACCTGTTCGCGGCAAGACTAAAAAAGGCGTTTCCCAAAAGGGAGCGAGCAATCGATTGGAGCCAGTTCAAAATGGAGATGCTACAGATAGAAAGTCTCCAGGCACTGCGAAATGAAATCATCTATGTCAATCGAAATGCGTTTGTAGCCAAGCCTTCTTACACTCCAGACTCATATCCTTGGGGAGGAGGATGCACATATTTCTGCCCATGGCTTAAACATCTCAAGCCTGTTCCTTTTGCGGAACTGCCCATCCTGACACAAAGAGGAATCCTCCATACAAGGGATATCGCCCCATTTGCTGACTTGAAAGAAATCAATTCAATGCCATTCATCCCATCCTTCTGCGACATCCAGCTCGGAGAAAGCATGTTCAGAGATGCCAGGAGCTACTTCAACTCACTCACCCGCAATGCCGAAGCATTCAGCCAGATAGCATCCCGACTCAAAGACGCAATTTTCCTCACCGACGAGGAACTCTACTCAGTCATATGCTCGCACATCAGCAAGGAGTACTCCGTCAAGATCCCATCACAGCTCAGTGCCCAGCAAAAGATCGACACCGCCCGCCACATGCACTTTGGCTACAACGCCACCAACCAGCAGCTCAGAAGAATGCTTCGCCTGGACATAGCGATTCTGGAGGCACTCTTTCCATAAGCCGCCCTCCACAGAAGGAGCGTAGTCGTAAGAGATGCCCGGTCGGAGCTGGGCATGACGAAACGAACAGACGAACATGACGACCCACCAGTCATTGCCGGCTGCAACCGGCAATCTCACAAACCCAACCGTCATCCATGAACTGATCGGGAATCTAAAAAAGGCACCCAGTCATAGACCGGATGCCTGCGAAATTTCTGTTTGGATTCTTTCGCTTCGTTCAAGCGACTTTATCGATTAGACCGATCAAACCAGTAAGAACGCACGGGGCGACACGCCCCTTCGGTCTCGCGCCTGGCGCGAGAGGAAAGACGCAAAACGCATATTCAGTCAATCCCGCAAAGCAGGGATTGACTGAACACGCTGATTAAAAGTTATTCTTCAACATTCGCTCCTGCGACTTCGTCGATTACTCTGACGCAACGAACCGAGAGTCCGTACGCACGATTTATGTCGCACGACGGATTGACGTAGCCATTGTTTCTGAGGAGCAGGCAGTACGCAGTGCTGCTACAAGGAGAAGCAGACCAATAGTAGCCGCGGTCTCCGAAACCATAGAAAGTACCATTGTAGCCGTCGCGATAACCCAAAGCTGGATACCAGATCGTTGAGGCAGAACCGAACTTGCCGGAGAAGTTCATGCCTTTATTAGTGCTAGAGTATGGATAGTCGCTAAAGGATAAACTTGACCCAAGAGCCTTTGACCATACACCATTGATTCCACCATCGGGAACACGCCATCCAACTGGGCATGGGTCGTAAATAGACTTTTCACAGCTTGATTCTGCCCAACGAGTATTTTCTGTTGACAACGCCGTACCGGTATAATACCAATCACCATTATTACTATAGCTTATAAAAGTAGTTGGTTTAGCAGTAGTGTATGCTATGGTACCATTACTTGAATCTGAACGCACTGATGATGGCCAAGTGAGAGTAGATTTGGCAACAGCGCTTGATGAAGTAGAAGACGCCCCCAAGAACGGATCCTTACGACCCCACTGATAAAGAAGGCCAAGAGCACCGACGTCGCCAGGAGTAGCAGACGTAGCACCGAGGTTACGGTCCATCATCGTTCTTCCGGCATTGTTGTAACACACCTGTCCTTCTGGTTGGTCAGTTAGCCAGATATGCCATGACCATAGAATTTTGTTGGAAGCGTCCTTGGCAGCGATGACAGCATTACCCTCCTTGAAAGTTTCTGCGGTCTGGAAGGTGACTTCACCATTCTTGTAAGAAACATTCTTCACCAAATCACCCACATTCGGAGTCACATCAGTGCCAAAGCTCTCCCAAAGCACCTCGGCCGATGCTACAGCACCAACCGACTCATTGCTGTTGCCCTTGACGGTGGTGAACTTGTACGACCCGGCCGCTGAAACGATATAACTGTTTGCTGTTCCATTCTCTGAGAGATCAACCACGCCACCCTCAATGTCGCCTTCAACGGAAGTACCCATATTGACAGCAGGCATGAGCTTCAATGTCTTGCGGCCTATCTTGTTCGTAACAGTATTGGAATATGACCATAAAGACTTGTCTCCAGCCCAAAGTTCCAGACCGAGAGTCGTATAGGTACCCACTGGAAGCGGAACATAAAGACTGATGTCTGAAACTGACTGTAATGCATCAAAGTTAAGAGTAACTGTCTTTTCTGATTCAGAAGATGCAGCCGAAGTCTCGATAACCGGCAAAGCCTCCGAAAGGTCGGCGCTAAACACGCCGCTGATCTTCTTATCAAGAGTAAGTTGGAACCTGTCTGTACCGACAGGAGCGTTCCTGAAGACGAAGCGCATCACGCCGCCGAGGTGATTGAATCTGATGGTTCCATCAACATCGACGCCATACATCGCGGCATTGGCGTTTGTAAGATTCGAGCCAAGATCATATGAGGCTGGCAGAACGAAGCAGAGCTCATCATCCGAAATCGAGTGGGAAGCATTATATGGATAAACCGCCTTGCCTGTCAGTTCGCCGATAAACCCACCTGTAGAAAAACTTGCGCGCGATGATCCGGCTCCGGATGAAAGGGTTCCGACAACACTTCCATTTGTTGTCTGAAGCCACACCTGGTCACCAGCAGACCAGGAAAATACACCTCCATCGGTGACAGAAGTACGGGTCAGTTCACCTTCCATTACAGCGAGGATTGTATGTTCTGTTACAGGAACTTCCTCGACTGCGCAACCGCCCAGGAAGAAACCTGCTGCAAGAGCATACACGGATAATAGTTTTTTCATATCGTCAAGACTAATTATTTACATTTATTAAATGGCTTTTGAGCTTCTTGTACCGCATTGTTTATGCAACGGTATCAGATACCCGATCAGGTCGGGCATGACGAGAGTATGTTGTCATTGTCGGCTCGACCGGCAATCTACATGTTTCCCTCTTCCGGATCCATATCAAGATCCTGATCCAGACTGCCGCAGAGCACTCCCTCTACATAAATCTCCATAACTTCCGCTTCCGGCGTAATGTACTCCTTACATTCCATATAGACACATATTATCACCTGCAAAGGTATAAAAATCCCACAATCTCATATTGCTTTCATATCACATATTATGTTTGCCTGCTTTCAGGTACTGGAGACCCGCCAAGGTTGCACATCAATGTGACTATGCCGGCGTTTGTGGGAGGGGATAAGAATGCCCGGTCATCGGGCCGGGCATATAAAGGGGCTATATCTGCAAATTATTGATGACAGACATCAATATACATTACTTGATTCATCCTTGATACAACGGACAGCCTGTGCCCTTCCGGCCTCAAACACTCCGTCATAATCCACAAAAGTGGACGAAAAGTAAAATGAATCAAACCAGGCACTGGTATTGCTTTGAGGCGCAGTCGACGTCCAATACAATCCATAGTTGAAATACTTAAATGAATCATATGAAGTCAGTTGTCCGGTATTAGGATACCAGATCTCTTTCCCTGCCCCGCTGAATTTTCTACCACATTTATCAGTGTCTGACTGATTTGTTTCTGTATGAAATTTAGCATTATGATAGAATGCCATATCCGGAACTTTCCAGCCAGATGGACAAGGGTCATAAATCGTCTTCACCTCACCCCATCTTGTATGATCTATCTGATAATAATTATCATAATAGAGCCAGTCGTTATAGTTACCTTCGGTTATGAAGGTCATCGGATTCATAATTGAAAATTCAATAGAACCTGTCGACATATCCGAACAGCTGATGTCAAACCAAGTATTGGTGGCCTTGGCGACTTTCGGCGTATCAATGCTCGAGGACCCAAGGAAAGGGTCCTTTCTTCCCCATTCATACATGAGACCTAAAGCGCCCACTTCGCCTGGAACAGCAGAAGTAGCACCAAGATTTCTGTCCATCGTTATACCTGCATCATCAACGCAGACATATTCCTGAGGCTTGTCTGTAAGCCAGATATGCCACGACCAGAGGATTGTACCGTTCGCATTTTTTGCCGCAATCACAGCATTACCTTCCTTAAAGTTGTCAGGAGTCTCAAAGCTGATGTATCCATCTTCATACTTCGGATTTCTGATAAGGTCACCGACAGAAGGCACGACATCTGTTCCGAATGATTCCCAATACACCTCAACAGATGAAATGTCCGTTATAAATTTCAGGCTACTGCCTCGGGTAGGCTTGAAGCGATAAGTTCCTGCTGCCGACACTATGTACGAGTTTGCATAGCCCTCCTCTGAAAGATCCAGATCAACGGGACCATCATATTCAGAGGAATAATCCTCATCAATCTCACCGTCAACTGTTCCTCCCATATTGACTGCCGGCATAAGAATCAGACTTTTGCGGCCGACTGTATTGGTTACGGCATTTGAATATGTCCAGACTGACTGATCACCAGCCCAAAGATCAAGAGCAAGAGTTGCGTATGTTCCCAAAGGAAGCGGAACATACAATGCAATATCCGATGCTTCTGTAAGGGCATCGAAGTTCAAGGTGATCGTCTTCTCCGCAGCGACATCAGTAACTTCTGTCTGAATCACCGGATAGTCATCAGTCAGATCGGCCTTAAATATACCGTTGATCTTCTTGTCAAGGGTCAGCTGAAATCTGTCAGTTCCGGCTGGAACATTCCTGAACTTGAATCGCATGACACCGGCAAGGTGATTGAACATAATCTTTCCGTTCATATTCTCACCATACATCGCGGCGTTCGTGTTGGACAGATCGCCCCCGAGGTCATATGAGGCCGGAAGAACCACATCAAGTTCATTTCCTGACACAGAATGTCCGGAATTATATGGATATACAGCCTTACCTGTCATTTCACCAAAGAATGCCCCAAAGTCAAAGTTCGCACTTGCTGTACCAGCACCTGAAGAAAGCGTGCCGACAATACCTCCGGCAGTGGTATGCAGCCATACCTGATCACCAGCCGACCAAGTGAAAGAGCCTTCATCGGTTACGGAAGTACGTGTCTGGTCATTCTCCATCACAGCCTTTACGGTACCTTCTACCGAAGGAATTTCCTTAACGGCACAACTCACCGGAAACATCCCTGCAATAGCAGAAATTAAAAATAACCTGAATTTCATATAACAATTCTTACTGATCATGCATTTATCCATCTGGCCATTACTCGCGCTGACATCTTACTGAAAGGCCATCCTCAGCAATCATACTATAATTCACCCCATATGCATATGAGGCATCACCCGTCTGAGCAAATCGAGCACACATAAAGCCAGCATTCCATTGATTGTAACTTGAGCATGTCCACGTTCCGCTCCATATATCAGAGGACTGAATCTGACCGGTGTCGCCATCAATGCATCCTGTAAACGGATACCAGATAGAATAATAGTCTCCAAGCAGGTTGTCAGAGTCAGTAATGTAACCGTAGTCACCACCTGTCCAATGTGACGTTATTGCATCATTATAATATTCAGTTGTTGTATCCTGCGACCAGCCCCATGCATTTTTCCATACGTTCATTGATGGAAGCTTCCATCCTGCCGGACATGGATCATAGATAGTCTTGGTGCTTCCCCAACGGGAAGATTCGCTGGATTTTTCTCCGGTATAATACCAATCGTTATTGTACGAATTACCTTTTATGAAAGTCGTCGGATTTGCTATAGTGTATTCTATAGTTCCGGTTGTGGATGTAGACGTTACAGGTGACGGCCAGCTATATGTCGATGCTGCCATTGTCGTACCTGCAACCTTTCCGGACGCAAGGAAAGGATCCTTTCTTCCCCATTGATATAGCAATCCCAACGAGTACACCGACGCTCTTGAACAACTGGTGGCTCCCAGATTCCTGTCCATCATCTCCTTGGTATTGTTATAATACAATTGTCCTAAAGGCTGGTCAGTAAGCCATATATGCCATGACCATAGAATTGTTCCGTCAGCATCCTTTGCAGCGATTAATGCATTTCCCGCCTTAAATGTCTCCGGAGTCTCAAAACAGATCATTTCACCATCATATCTTGCATTTCTGACAAGAGAGCCAGCCTCTGGAGCAGTATTCGTACCGAAGGTTTCCCACAAAACTTCAACAGAAGCGATAGTTCCTACAGACTCGTCGCTATTACCCTTTGTCGGCCTGAAGCTATATGTTCCTGATTCGGATACCATATAGCAATTTGCCGTTTCCTCTGATGACGGGTCAGAGGATTCCGGAGGAGTTACCTCTTGCTGAAAATCACGGACACAACGTACAGTGGCTCCTGTTGCGCGACCCAGATTGTCGATAGTGATCTTACTGTTGCTGATTTCAAAGCCATAAGTATATCCTGTATCCTCTTTGCCATCAACACACGGTTTTGAGGACCACAGAACAGCCGCGCAACCACGATCATAGAAATATCCGTTGTCACCAATCGTACCTGCAGCCGGAACAAATATCTGAGGAGGTCTGCTTTCATTGTAAGCCTTTGAGCCACAAAGCCAATACCCTTCCTGATCTGATGCATTTGTCGTCCAAGAAGACCTATTCTGAACCAATTTCTTTAATTCAGAAAATGTCGGAACACGCCAACCTTCAGGGCATGGATCATATTCTGTCTTGACCGGATCTGTATCTGTTCCTGAATTCCACAATTGAGCGTCATCTACAGACAGCCAGTTCCAGTTCGTTAAGCCGGTAGCCGTATAGAACAGATTTGAATTTTCTGAACTCTGGGCATTTGACAATGTCGTCGGCCCACTGACAACTGTCGCGGATGTGGCGTCCGAATATGTTCCCGTTTCATTGCCATCAGTGTAAAAACCACCATTATATCCCTGTCCATACTTTCTTCCCCACTGATAGAGTTTACCGTACTTATAGTCAGAAACATGATATCCGCAATTGACCGGAGCCCATACAACACCGTCAATTTCCACTCCGGGACCATGATTTATGCCATACTCATCAATATACACTTCGGCATCCTCACCACTTTCAATATCACCATTCACCGAACCAGACATGGTTACAGCCGGCATCAGCTTCAGAGTCCTGAGGCCGATAGTATTGGTAACAGTATTGGAGTATTCCCACAGGGTCTCCTCATCGGCATACAGACCTATACCCAGTGTAGTATAAGTTCCCACCGGGAGCGGAACATACAGCTTGATGTCAGAGACTTCCTTCAAGGCGTCGAAGTTGAATGTAACTGTTTTCTCCGAAGCCACATCTGTAGATTCGGTCGAAAGAACAGGAAAATCTGCTGTCAGATCTGCAGTAAATGTACCGTTGATCTTCTTGTCAAGAGTAATCACAAAACGGTTTGCCCCTGCAGGGACATTCTTGAGGACGAAGCGCATAATGCCGGCAAGATGGCGGAACCTTATGACACCGCTTTTGCTCTCGCCGTACATTGCAGCGTTAGTGTTGGACAGATTTGAACCAAGATCATACGATGCAGGGAGAACGAAATGGAGCAAATCTCCCGACAAGGAATGGTCGGCATTATAAGGATATATGGCCTTACCCGTCATATCCCCGAAGAACACTCCGTAAGTAAAGCTTGCACTTGATGTGCCTTCGCCAGAGGAAAGAGTTCCGACAACACCTCCGGTTGTAGTATGAAGCCACACCTTATCTCCTGATGACCAGGTGAAGCTTCCCCCATCACTAACCGACGTACGAGTGTCATCATTCTCTATCACAGCTGTGACAGACCCCGTTCCCATCGAAGTTTCCTCAAAAGCGCAGCTGCCGAATAACAGCACTGTCGCCGCTAAAGATGAAAAGAATCGGAATTTCATATAACCAAGCATTTATTACATTTGTCCCTCTTCCGGATCCATATCAAGATCTGAACTTCCGCAAAGAACACCTTCGGGAAAAACATCCAGAACCTCTGTTTCCGGACTATGATAATTCTGTGTCGATTCCATATGTTTAATTTAATAAGATCGCAGCCTCAACGAATCTGATCAGACAGCCATGCGAAAGTGTGAAGCCAACCTGGCATTCGTGCAAAAGGCACATTCATCCAGGACACTTTCATATTTATCCGCAAATGTACCATTTTCCTTTTAAAAGTGATTAAAAGATAAGAAACATTGACAGTTCATATGAGAGAAATACTGCGGATGCGATCCTTTCCTCTGCAAGAGCGCTTTAGACAATGTCAAACTCTATCGTTCGGATAAACGAAGAGACACTATGGCAGGTATTCCCCGGTGGGCAAGCCTCTGTCTTTTAAAACTGTCAAACCGCTATAGACTTCCTCCGCAGGCATCAGTGCAGATACTATAGGAAGGCAGATGCATACACTGATTTACCCGGTCAAGAGCTTTATTTGAGTTACAATTTATCGGATTTAGTGATTTTTATTATAATTTTGCCACACTTGACCGGATGAACCTATGCCAACATTGCATATTATTAATCACTAAATAAAGAACATTATGAATTATTTGTTGATTCTTCTCGCTGTTTCGATGGCGGTTTCAGGACTCGGATGGATATATTTCATCTATTTCTTCAGCCTTGGATATGGATTTGGTGTATCTGCATTAGCAGTAACGATAGCTATCCTTTTCAAAGATGTAATCACTTTGCCAACAGCACTTTTATGTGCCGTGATGTTCATTTTCGGATGCAGGCTCGGACTATATCTCCTTACACGTGAGAAAATGTCTCCTGAATATAAGAAGATTCTATATGGACCGGACGCAGCAAAGAAGAAGCCGCTGTTTGTTGTGATTACAGTATGGATTTTCTGCGCATTGCTCTATGTAGGTCAGGTCAGCCCTGTGGCATTTTTCCTTGCAAACAAATCAGCAGGTGCCCCTGTAAATGAGGTATGGGCATGGATCGGCGCCGGTCTGATGGCTGTCGGAGTCATTCTTGAAAGCGTTGCAGACGCACAGAAAAAAGCAGCAAAGAAGATAAACAAGCACAGATTTGTAGACACTGGAGTGTACAGGCTGGTACGTTGCCCGAATTATCTTGGCGAACTTGTCATATGGACAGGATCATTTATCGTATGTTTCGGAGCATGCTGTGCCGTATGGCAGTGGATCATTGCAGCAATAGGATACATCGGAATCGTATATGTGATGTTCAGCGGAGCCCGCAGACTTGAAATCCGTCAGAACGGAGCCTACGGAAGCGACCCTGAATATCAGGCATACATAAAGAAAACCCCTATCCTTCTCCCATTCGTTCCGATCTACAGCGTAGAGAAGCATAAGTGGCTGCAGGCATAAAGCGGAAACAGATCCTTATTTCTGACATATTACATCAAGGGCCGGTATTATATTTTACCGACCCTTGATTTTTTATGGCATGCACTGCTGCAGACCTTAAGCTGACAGTCGGATCATCTTACCGTTATCTTGTCTTTCGGAACAAAATAATACCTTACGACATCAACGGCGAGTTTCGGACTGCCGGCAATGACATGATCGGCCCTTCGAAGGGCACGACGGAGCCTGTGGTGCTTATAATGCCTTCTGAACCATCCGTATCGGTGGACACGGTCGCTGATGAAACTCAAATCATTCACCTCGACGACCTTTCCTGTTATCTTATATTCTTTGTTCTTCTTCACGATCATGTGGTTTTCCAGCTCCCTCATGCAGAAATCCGGGGATGCCGCTGATTGTTTATGCAAATTTAACTATTTTTGCGATGCTGCAAAAATGAAACATCGCCTTAAATATATCACCGCCTTTCTGATCCTGCTCTTCCATATGGCAGGAGCAGGATGCGCGCATGCACAGTTCACAGTCGGTTTCGACAGCGACATCCATTCGGTCAGAAATTCCATAATACCGGATTTCAGATACAAATATGATGATTATCTGCAGTATGCCCCAGCTGCCCTGATGGTCGGAATGAAGGTCGGAGGCTACGAAAGCCGCAGCTCATGGGGAAGGATGCTCGTTTCAGACGCGTTTTCCGTAGCGATCATGACAGCCACCGTCAACGGACTGAAATATACCGTAGGCCGCCCGAGGCCGGACGGAAGCCGCAACAACTCATTCCCTTCAGGTCACACAGCAACAGCATTCACCACAGCCACGCTGCTGCACAAGGAATACGGATGGCGAAGCCCATGGTTCAGCATCGGAGGATATACGGCAGCAGCTGTCACGGGATTCTCGAGAATTATGAACAACAAGCACTGGATGACCGACGTGATGGCCGGGGCGGCAATAGGAATAGGATCCGTACACCTGGGATACTTCATCGCAGACAAGATATTCAGAGACAGAGGATTATACGGAATGTTCACGGATCCGACATACCAGTACGACCCATATCGGAAGCATTATGTGGCGGAACTTTTCTTAGGAAGGAGATTCATCATCGGGGCAGAAGGAATGAAGGAGATGGGAGTGCTGCCGCTTCGCGGAGGCATAGTGGGCCTGTCGACCGATATACCGATAAAGCCCGGACTTGGTGTTACAGCCCGGGCATCAGCAAGTTCCATGACATATTATTCAGGAACGATATCTCCTATGTACAGCCTCACAGCCGGAGGATACTGGAACTTCCATTTCGCAAGGATAATGGAGCTTCAGTTACGTGTAATGGCAGGAGGGGCATGGATGGAAAATCCATCTCAAGGTCACGCAGCCGATTTCGGTACTGACCTGTCCGGCGGCATCGCCCTCAGCATCATCACCGACTCCAATTTCAAGATCAAGGGATTCGTCGACCTCGAATCAGTCAGCCTCTCCCCTGACCGTCCATGGATCAACACCCTCATCGTAGGATGGAGCTCCGCATGGTTCTGGTAGGCCTATACGACTTTTACCTTGAAGATAGCCTTGTGGATAGAGCCCTCTCCGATGAGCGGAGCATGCGCCATATCAGGAGCGAAGGTAACGATCTCGCCAGCCTCGGCAGAAACGGTTTCCTCAATCGGATCATCGAAAAAGATGATGTCATCGGCAAGATTCATCTCACCCACAGGCATAGTGCACTCCGAACGAGGCTTCACGCCGTAGGTTTCTCCCTTCGAAAGAGGTACCTGAACATCGATATATACATCATGAGCCTCAAGCTTGGCCTGCTCCACAGACCTGAGTCCGGCATCAACGATGTTAACGAACAGATTTTCACCGTCGATGATATGTCTGCCATTAGCAAGAGAATTAAGGTCATGGGTCTTGATATACTCGATTGCCTTGGCATAATTGGGGTTTGTCATCAGTTTCTCGTCCATAAAAAAATGCGGTTACAACAATTTATTTGCGCTAAGTTAAGAAAATTGACTTATCTTTGCAACCTCATCGCTCTGGTGGTGGAATAGGTAGACACGCGGGACTTAAACGAGGCCACACGAAAAACGGCCTCACTGAGTGCCTCAAAGGAAACTTTGAGAGTAGAACTCCCCTAACAAACGGAAACCTCGCCCGCAGAAATGCAGGCTTTGGCGACGGCTCACTAAATTCAGCACATGCTGATAAATGGCGTAGAGACTATACAGGGAGGACCTAAACGCAGAACGGACAGTGCAACAGCACATCCAGCGCATGGTCAAGAAATAGTCCAGACTACAACGGCTGAACATTTCGGATGAAGCCGGCTTGCGTAAAAGCAAGAGTAGCAAGAAAATCCCGTGGCCAGAAATGGCCGTACGGGTTCGATTCCCGTCCGGAGCACATGATCCCTCTTGGAAATTCCGAGAGGGATTTTTGTTTTTGTGACCGTGCTTTGGCACAAGTAGGATATCTTTACCGTTAAAAACACCTATATATGGCAAACAAACGGACAAAAGAAGAATTTGAAATCGCGGCCGCACATTCATATAGCATCGCGGGAATGTGCCGGTATCTAGGACTCATTCCAAGCGGAGGAAATTACCGGATAATACATAATGCTATACGAAAATATTCTATAGATACCAGACATTTCACAGGACAAGGATGGAACATCGGCTTGGCATTCAAGCCTTTTGAAGCCAAATCGACAAATAAGATTCTTACGACTGATTCCACATATCAATCATTCAAACTAAAAGCACGATTAATCCAAGAAGGTATCAAAAAGCATATCTGCGAACAATGCAGACTGACTCAGTGGCAGGGAAGACCGATACCCTTGGAGCTACATCATATAAATGGCAACAACACCGACAACCGTCTGGAGAACATTCTGCTTCTTTGCCCGAACTGCCATGCCCTTACTGAAAGTTACAGGGGCAAGAACAAGAAGACTAAATAAGACAATAACAACTTTGACCATATTACGCAATACCCCAGTGAGTGTTGTCCGTTTATAAAAACTTTTTCTTACCTTTGTAAGGTCTCGCGGTTGTCCGCTTGACATTACATATTTGTGAAAGTGTTTTTCGCAAGTCCTTTTCTGAAAATGTGGAAGTTTTCTTGATCATAAGGGCGGAACGGAACAACACTCACTTTCGTATAGATACCTGTGGCAGGTCGCGTTCTGCGTACCCGTACCCCATATCTATTCGAGTGTGGGGTATTGTGTCGTCTATCTATGATCAGGGTCTTTCCACAACCTTCAGAAGGATAAACGAAAGTCAGCTCCACACTTTCTTTGTATATACACCATAATCATCTTTGGAGTTGAGGATGTTTATCCAGAAAAATGGAATCAATACAGAATTATTTAGCACCAGAGGTAGAAGTAATGGAAATTGTGCCGGAAGGTGTTCTATGTGGCAGTATGGATATGGATCCAGAAGAAGGTTATATGTAATCAATAAAACTTAACAATATGAAATTTAGATTATTTACAATTTTTGCAGCTGTTGGACTATTGTTTACTGGCTGTGCAGAGAAATCATATCCGATAGTAGACGGTTCCATTATTGCAATAATGGAAAATGACGAAACCCGTACATCTGTTACGGACGACGGTATCTTCACTTGGTCTAGTAATGACCGGGTATGGCTTCACACGACAAACGGAGGTATAGTCGGAACGCTTTCTTCTGGTGCAGGTACACCTAATGCCTGCTTTTCTTATGGGGTATTTATTGGAGACATGACTGGTAAAGGAGTTTATCCATATAATGATAGCCACTCCATATCAGACAATAAACTAAGTTTTGTTCTTCCTGCATCATACGACCTTGGCTCTGACTTGACTAATAACAATGCAGCTATGTATGGCGTTAATGTTGGTGGAACAGTCTGGTTCAACCATCTTGCTGGCGTTATGCGATTCAAGTTCCAGAATGTCCCAGCAGGTACGGACAGGTTTCAGCTTACTCTTGACAAAAAGATTAACGGAACATTTACTGCCGACCTTTCTGAAGTCATACCTGTTATTGAGACATCTGATGCATCTTCGGAGTCCGAGAAAACAGTTACTTTGAATTTTGATGCCTTGAAGTCTGTTTCGGACATCTATCTTTACGTCCCACTCCCTGTTGGCACATATACAACCCTTGGCATAGACCTCTGGGCAGGCAACAAATCTATATGGTCATATTCAAATACTGTAACGAATAAGATAAGCCGTAAGACATTAAAACTCATGCCAAACATTAACCTTGGCGGTTCTGTCAATGGCGACCTTGAGGGAAGTGTAACCAATCTCTCTAAAAACTTCACCGCAAACTGTTATATCGTCTCTGAAGCAGGTTCATACAAATTTACTCCTACTAAAGGCAATAGCGGCGAATCTGTCGGTTCTATATCATCTGCAGAAGTTCTTTGGGAAAGTTTCGGTACAGATGAGACTCCGAATGTGGGTGACCTAGTGAAAAATGTGAAGTATGTGGATGGTGTCATCAGTTTTGAAACTCCGAGTACATTCAAGGAAGGTAATGCTGTGATTGCAGCTAAGGAAGCTTCTGGTAATATTCTTTGGTCATGGCATATCTGGCTTACCGACCAGCCTGAAGGTCAAGTATATTATAACAATGCAGGCACTATGATGGATCGCAACCTTGGCGCAACTTCGGCAACTCCCGGAGATGTTGGTGCTCTCGGACTGCTTTATCAGTGGGGGCGCAAGGATCCGTTCTTGGGCTCTTCTTCAATTTCATCGGATATTGTTGCAAAATCCACCATCACTTGGCCTTCAGCTGTCAGTTCTAATGCAAACAATGGTACAATAACCTATGCTACTGCTAACCCTGCGACTTTCATTACTTACAATAACAGTAATCAAGATTGGTATTACACTGGCTCATCATCTACAGACAATACTCGTTGGTCTGAATCAAGCAACGCAAAGTCCATTTATGACCCATGTCCAGTTGGCTATCGTGTTCCGAATGGTGGCAACAATGGAGTCTGGCGTAAGGCTAATGAATATTTGAATTTTAATGGGTTTGACGAGTCTAATAAAGGTATGAACTTCTCTGGAAAATTCGGCCCAACCTCTACAATCTGGTATCCGGCTTCGGGTCTTCGTGATGGCATTGATGTCAGTCCCATCCATGTTGGCAAGCAAGGCACTTATTGGTCTGTTGCATCCGACAATCTATATCTAGGTCAGTATATGGAATTCTATAATAGTGAGCATGTTTTTTTAACTGGCAATACATCTCGCGCTTACGCATTATCTGTCCGTTGTATCCAAGAATAAGTTCCAATACCAATGCTACTATTTATCAAACCAGATAATCCGATAATTATGAAAGTTACAAGTAAACAAATATCCAATTGGATTAAGGACTACATTGATGTTTGTAATGGAAATATCCACAATAGAAAATGGAGGAAGAAATATGTTTATCTTCATGCTCCGTATAACAATGCGGAAGATTGCTATCATAAATGGCTTGACTGGGTGGATGAGAACAAAGAAAGGTTGATAGCATTACCAACTTTTGAGGACATCCTTGCGGAACTTGAAAAGAAGGAAATGAAAGGCATTGGCCCTTTGACAAGATATGATACTGCTACTCAATTGGCTTTCCCGGACAATAAGTTCCCTAAAAAAGTCCATCTATGTGCAGGGGCGGCAAAAGGAGCAAGAGCATTGGATGTTACTGGTTTAGTAGTCGACAAACAGGTATTTGTTAATATTTGTCCTGACTTTGCAAAGATGAGCACTGCTCAGATAGAAGATTTCCTCTGTGTCTATAAATCATATCTGTCTGGTGAATTCGAAGATGAACTGAAGTCTACGTCTAATGGTTGTTGTACAGCAAAGCCCGGCAAACCCAGAGGATGCGGCAAGTAGTTAAGATTCTTTGCAGTTGGTTACAGAGCGTAACCAACTGCTTTGTTTATATGCAGTCATCACAAAATGTTTTCAAGCAAGGTCAGACATCTTGAAGAAGAAATCTATATCTTTGTAGAAAATGTATGACACATGGAGAAGACATTGTTTGACAATATAGAGTTCGTGGAAAGGCTGGAAAGTCTTATGGAGGGATACGAGTCTACAGATATTGAATTTAAATCTGCCAAGGGAGGTTTCCCTGGTTCCCTTTGGGAGACTTACTCTGCTTTTGCCAACACACAGGGTGGAGTAATTGTGCTCGGTGTCAAAGAAAAGGATGGCCACTTCATGATTGACAATCTTTCGGAAGATCAGATACAACGATACAAGAGTGATCTGTGGAATGGACTGAACAACAAATCAATCTGCAGCACCAATATTCTGAAAGATAGTGATGTTCAAGACGGCGAGTATAATGGTTCGCATGTATTGGTCATTAATGTACCAAGAGCTCAAAGAACTCAGATTCCGATCTACATAAAGAACAATCCCGACAATGTTTTCAAAAGAAACCACGAGGGCGATTATCAGTGTACTCCTGACAACGTAAGGAGGATGTATGCAGACGCCGATGTAGAGCATACTCGAGACAGTCGCATTCTGCCGGAGTTCACAATTGAAGAAGATATTGACAATGAGTCTCTACAGCAATATAAACGCATTGTATCAGCACATTCACCATCACACCCTTGGCTTTCTCTCAGTGATAAGGAGTTACTTAAAAAATTAGGCGGATATCGTGCAGACAAGAGAGAGAAGAAGGAAGGACTCACCATTGCAGGATTGTTAATGTTCGGTAAAATCGACAGCATTACGGATCAATACTGCTGCCCAAACTACTTCCCAGACTATAGAGAGTATTTCAGCAACGACCCTCATGCCAGGTGGACCAACAGAGTTTATGCTGACGGCACATGGGAAGCGAATCTGTTTCAATTTTATCTCAGGGTTTACAACAAGTTAGCAGCAGCACTACCGAAGCCTTTTGCATTAAGCAATGGTATTCGTGTCGAAGAGACCTCTGCACATGTGGCGATCAGAGAGGCATTTATAAACGCTTTGGTTCACTGCGATTACTCGATTAATGCCAGTCTCATTGTCGAGCAGCATAAGGACTATATCAAGTTCTCGAATCCTGGTTCATTATTGATTCCGATGGATCAGTTCTATCATGGTGGGGAAAGCGTGTGTCGAAACAAATATCTACAGCAGATGTTCACTCTTATGGGTGCTGCGGAAAAGGCTGGAAGCGGAGCGGATAAAATCTTGCAGGGATGGAAGGAGGCAGATTACAGAAGTCCGGAACTCAAAGAAAGGACTCAGCCGGATAAGGTAGAACTAAAACTTCCATTGGTGAATTTGTTGTCTGCGGACATCCTTTCTTACCTTAAAAGTCATTATGGGGAGGCATTTAATGAACTTACCCATGATGAACTTATGACCCTAGCGACTTGCTATAGTGAGGGGGAGGTTACAAATTACAGGCTTCAGATTATCATTGATAAGCATAGTGCAGACATCACTAAGTTGCTGAAGGCCCTCTGCGATAAGGGCTTCCTGACCTCATACGGTTTCGGCAGGGGTACAAAGTATCAGATTAATGAGGAGTACGAACTATCATCACTTCAAAATGATGACAGTAAGGGTGTAAGTAAGGGTGTAAGTAAGGGTGTAAGATCGTCGTCTGAAAAGGTTAAGAAAGACATCTTGGAAGCATGTTCTGATTATGCATCAATTGAAGAAATAGCGTCAAAAGTTGGGAAGAGCATAGTATACTTGAAGAACAAAATAATACCTCAGATGCTTAAAGACGGTTTATTAGAGTGGCAGTATCCTAATGCCCCAAGACATCCTTACCAGAAATATAGAACTAAGAAATAGTCTATGCTACTATCATCATTTTCATGCAGGACTTAATGATGATAGTAATGATGCAAGTAATGGTGATAGTAAAGGTGTAAGTTGCTAGTAAGGTTGCTAGCTGAACCCAATGAGACTTAATCAATATAAACAAGCATATGGCAAAAAAGAAACAGCAACAACAGCAGATAAGTCCGGAGAGATTGATTCGCGAAAGAGGGCGTTCATTGGAAATTTACGAATGCTTGATGGACAAAGAATCAATGAAGAAAGATGGAGAGTCGCCAATCATTGTCACCCGCAAGCACAAGGGAGATAAGTATACTTCGGCATTTTATCTGGTGGATTCATATTGCACAGGCGTGAAGGATACGTTCTATAGAGTCCGTTTGGATGAAGATGAATATAAAGACCTTATGCGCCATATGCGTAGGGGCTGCAATCTGGAGAAAGTAGATTATGTTGAGGCTCACAACTGGATTTTCGGAGCGATAGAATTTGCCGCCGAGGCCGGGATTGAACCGCACAAAGACTTCGCTGTCACTAAGTGGCTTCTGGAGGATGATGAGGAAGACACTATTCCAATCATAGAATATGAATTCGGCAAAGATGGTAAACATTTCCTTTTTACACATTCGCAGGATGAGGCCAACAAGTATCTGCCAGCATTGCGTGCTAATTTAGGAAATGACTTTACTTTTGTTTGTGGATTTGCACCAGGGTTTGATGAGGAAGAATATGACGAGGAAGAGGATGACGACAACCCATTTGATTTCTTCTCCCAGGGAACCGAGGATACGGTATATAAATATGACCATCCTGACTATCCTACAAGTTTGAATGTCAAAAATAAGGAAATATTAGAGTTTATAGACAAGTGGAATACCAAGTGTCCCACCAAAGAAGCAATAGACGGAGTTCTGAAAATGGACAGAGATTCATTAATCGATGATCTTCAAAATATCATACTTTATGACATAGGAAAGAGCTGCTGTGAGGAACTTTATGAAGACCCTCTTTATCCAGCATCAAGAATGATATATTCTTTGCTTCTTCTTGGAGAGATAGGCAGCCATGAATCTATTAACATTGTCCTAGAAACTCTCAGACAAAATGAAGAGTATATGGACTACCACTTCGGGGACTATTCTGAGCAGATTTTTGCCCCAGTCCTCTGCAAACTTGCAAAAGATAATCTGGACGCGCTATATGATTACTTGCTTGAGCCGAACAGATATACTTTCGCCAAGGCTCTGATTTTCCCTGCAGTATATGCTATTGGAAAGAATTATCCTGAGAAAATGCCTGATGCCATCAAGTGGTTCAAGGATGCTTTAAGTTTCATAGAACTTGAGTTGTACGAAGGAACAGATTACTGCGACAGTACATTAGCCGGCTTTGCTGTTCACCATGCTGTCAATCTTGCAGGAAAGGAGTTCATACATGAAATAGAAATGCTATACGAGACAGAATGTATGGATCCGACTATAGAAGGAACATTGGAGGATGTCTTGAAATACATAAATAGTCCTGAATCCGAGAGATATTGTCCGGATTACTCTCTTGACATTTATCAGGCATTCAAGGACTACGCCATGTTCTGTAATTTTTAAAGGGTGAGGACAAATTCACCTCTTTTTAAAAAGAGCAACTACCGAAAATTTTTAGGTAGTTCAAGATGCGGTGTCACCATAATCGCTTGTAAAACTGCTTGTAAGTGATGTAACTTACTGATAGTCATATATGGTTCGATTCCCGTCCTGAGCACATGATCCCTCTTGGAAATTCCGAGAGGGATTTTTGTTTTTGTCATATTCTAATCGCAATACCCCGGCGAAAGGCAAATATCGCCCGTTTTTTGCCTTTCAGTGCTCGATTTTGGCCGGCGAGCTCCAAAAATCCGCTACCTTTTCCCTTTTACATGAGATGAGATCCGCGACCGAACCGGGGATGACCGTAAATTTACATTATTTCCAAAAACATCCACCTGAAATCTGATCGGAGTCAGCCTAAATCAGGAAATGACAACACCTGAATCCACTCAAAAATCCAGAAGAAACAGGGCAAAAGACGAGATTGTTGCCTTACACAAATATTTGCCAGTTGGCGAAGAATGACATAATTTTGCAGGGAACCGATGATTATGTCGAAAGATGGCTGATATCCTCACTCCAATACAGCGCCACTCATGTATGTCCCGGATCCGCGGCAAAGATACCAAGCCGGAAATCCGGGTCAGGAAGGGGTTGCATAGGCGTGGGTTCCGGTTCAGGCTTCAGGACAGGAGACTGCCGGGGAGGCCTGACATAACCCTGCCGAAATACGGCGTCGCAATCATGGTGAACGGATGCTTCTGGCACGGGCACAAGGGATGCCGATATGCAACAAAGCCGCGGACGAATCCCGAATTCTGGGAGACGAAGATCGAAAGAAACAGGCACAGGGACGAGGTGACGACTGCACATCTTGAGGCCTTGGGATGGACCGTGATCACGGTGTGGGAATGCGAGCTGCGGGGAAAGGCCGCGGCTGAAGCAAGGATCGAGGCATTGGCAGAAGATATCCGGAAGGCCGGCGAGATGAAGCTGCAGCAGAAAAGGACGCGACATATCAGCCGGACTGCCGCAAAGAAAGAAAGGGAAGAGATGCTTCAAAGACAGGCAAGGCTTGAAGAAGAGATAAAAAGGCGTTTCCCTATACCGTTAAAAATAAAGACTTTATCACACGATGACAATTGAATCGTATGCAGATTTAAATTCACCGGTCAAATTATTCAAAAAATTTAATAACTTTGTGTGATTTCATTATAAGCACATACCATGAAAATTCTAAACTTCTTATCTGCGGCATCAGTCTTGGCCGCATGCATCATGTCAGTCGGATCATGCAGCCAGCCTGCAACCCTGAGCAGCCACAAATTATTCGAGACAGAAGCTACAGACACCATCCCTTACAGGATTCCTGCCATCGCCACACTGTCTGACGGTTCTCTCCTTGCACTCACAGACTATCGTTACTGCAAGGGAGACATCGGATTCGGAAGAGTCGACATACATGGAAGAATGTCAGCCGACAACGGTAAGACATGGGGCGAGGAATTCAGCCTCATCGAGGGTAACGGCGTACCGGGAGCAGTTGACTGTGGATTCGGAGATGCAGCCCTTGTTGCTGACCGCGAAAGCGGAGATCTCCTTCTGATGCTCGTCTGCGGACAGACCGTGTACTGGCACCAGACAACCAACCGTCAGAATCCTAACAGAATCGCCGTTCTCAGAAGCAGCGACAACGGCAAGACATGGTCCGCATGGGAGGAGGTTACAGAATCCATCTATTCACTCTTTGACGGAAGCGTTCACGGATGCATCGAGAGCTGCTTCATCGGTTCGGGCAAGATATGCCAGAGCCGCCAGGTCAAGGTCGGAAGCCACTACCGTCTCTATGCAGCGATGTGTGCACGCCCTAACGGCAACAGAGTGATCTACAGCGACGACTTCGGCCGCACATGGAATGTATTGGGAAGCGTTGACGAACTCCCTGCAGCAAACGGAGACGAGCCTAAATGCGAGGAGCTCCCTGACGGACGCGTAGTGCTCAGCTCACGCGCATACGGCGGAAGACTTTTCAACATATATTCATTCACTGACGCAGCAAGCGGTGCCGGCTCATGGGGCGAAGTGGCATTCTCCGGCGAGGAGAACAGCGGATGTACTGCAGTCGAGAACGCATGCAACGGTGAGATCCTCATTCTCCCTGTAATCCGCAAGGAAGACGGTGCAGAGGTTAATGTTGCATTCCAGTCAGTGCCTCTCGGACCGGACAGAAGGAATGTAGGAGTATATTACAAGGAGCTTCCTGCAGATGCATCATCCCTCACTCCGGCTCTCTTCGCAGCAGGATGGGAAGAGCCTTACCAGGTATCGCAGGCTCCGTCGGCATATTCAACCATGGTACAGCAGGCAAACGGCAACATCGCCTTTTTCTATGAGGAATGCGAGGACACCTGCCCTGGCGGATTCGACATGGTTTACAAGGAAATCCCTGTGGATTCACTCACATTCAACAGATATAAAAAACATTAAAACTAACTGATATGGAAAAGATCAAAGGACTGATCGATGCTCCGTTCACACCTTTTTATCAGAACGGAGATGTAAATTTCGAACCTATTCCGGCTTATGCGGCAATGCTTGCAAAGAACGGTCTCAAGGGCGTATTCATTAACGGTTCTTCCGGAGAAGGCTATATGCTCACCACCGAGGAAAGAATGGCTCTTGCTGAGAAATGGATGGAAAGTGTTCCTGAAGGTTTCAAGGTGATCGTACATGTGGGCAGCTGTTGCCTCAGGGAAAGCCAGAAGCTCGCCGCTCATGCCCAGAAGATCGGAGCATGGGGAATCGGCGCGATGGCACCACCGTTCCCTAAGATCGGACGCATCGAAGAGCTCGTGAAATATTGCGAGGCAATCTGCAGCGCTGCTCCGGAGCTTCCTTTCTATTATTATCATATCCCTGCATTCAACGGAGCCTTCCTCCCTATGACAGAGCTCCTCAAGGCTGTTGACGGACGCATTCCTAACTTTGCCGGCATCAAGTACACATACGAGAGCCTCTACGAATACAACCAGTGCAGACTCTACAAGGACGGCAAATATGACATGCTCCACGGACAGGACGAGACCATCCTTCCTTCACTCGCACAGGGCGGAGCACAGGGCGGCATCGGCGGAACAACCAACTACAACGGCAAGGAGCTGACAGGCATCATCGAGGCTTGGGAGAACGGTGACATCGAGACTGCACGCGAAAAGCAGAACTTCTCGCAGGACGTGATCAACGTGATATGCAACTATCGCGGAAACATCGTAGGCGGCAAGCGTATCATGAAGCTCATCGGCCTTGACCTCGGTCCTAACCGCGTTCCGTTCAGAAACATGACTGACGACGAGGAAGCTGCAATGAAGAAGGAGCTTGAGGCTATCGGCTTCTTTGAAAGATGCAACCAGTTCTAAAATGAGAAATATTTTTCATATCATGCTGTCATCGGTGCTCATTGTGCTGATGGCAGCATGTACTGAACATACATCCCTGCCGGCTCTGGAAATAGAATCCACCGGTCATCCTGCCGGATGTGCGCCCGGCCATGAAGCCGGTGTCTCTGCTCCTTATTGCGGAATCATAGACGGATGCGCAGTATTTGCCGGAGGTGCGAATTTCCCGGAAATCCCAGCCAAGGACGGAGGCGCGAAACGCTTCTACTCGGATATCCTGAAGCTCGCTGACGGACAGTGGGAGAAGATCGGAGACCTTCCGAAGACTGCGGCATATGGAGGATGCCTGTGCATTGCAGACCGCCTTGTCCTCATAGGAGGAAATGACGGAAGCGGGACATCATCTGATGTATATTCCCTCCGAATCACAGACGGGAAAGCAGAGACAAGCGCCTGCACATCAATGCCATACGGGATAGAACAGGCGGGATATGCCGTTGAGGGCAACCGTATCTTCGTGTTCGGAGGCATTTCTGAAGGCAGTCCTTTCACAAAGGTTCTGTCCGGAACCGTGAACGAATCGGAAATCGTGTGGGAAGAGACCGCACAGATGCCGGAGCCTATGGTGCAGCCTGTAGCGCTCGCACATAAGGGAAGGCTCTATGTCTGGGGCGGATTCGATCCGGCAGGAAAGACCATCTCAAACAAGGGATGGTGTCTTGACAGCGCTTCAGGCGAGTGGCGCCAGATTGCAGGAAGTCCCGACGGAAACACCCTCACAGGAGCGTCAGGAATCGTTCTCAAAAACGGAAAGCTTGCCGTCATCGGAGGAGTTGACAACAATGTCTTCAACAGAGGCATCAACGTCAGCACGGCTGATGAAAAGATGGCATACATGACGATGGAGCCGTCTGAATACAGATTCAACACGACATTGAGAATCTTCGATCCGGAAACGGAGAAATGGGCGGTTGCAGGACAGGCACCGCAGCTTGCTCTCGCAGGAGCGGGTGTCGCAGCAGACGGTTCATACATTCATATCATCGGAGGAGAACTTAAGCCAGGCATAAGGACTCCCGACACATGGAAACTTAAAACAGATACAAAATGAAAAAAGACAGCAGATTGGCAAAGATATACCCTTGGATCGTGGTAGCGCTCCTCTGGGTTGTGGCACTCTTGAACTATATGGACAGACAGATGCTCTCGACAATGAGAGAGTCCATGCAGATTGATATCAGCGAACTCGAATCAGCAGTGAACTTCGGCCGCCTGATGGCCATCTTCCTCTGGATCTACGGTCTTGTCAGTCCTTTTGCAGGTGCAGTTGCGGACAGAATCAGCCGCAAATGGCTCATCGTAGGATCTCTCGGCGTGTGGTCGGCAGTAACCCTTCTCATGGGATATTGCGAGACTTACAACCAGGTGTTCTGGCTCAGGGCACTTATGGGAGTCAGCGAGGCACTCTATATTCCTGCAGCACTTTCACTCATCGCCGACTATCATGAAGGCAAGTCAAGAAGCTTCGCGGTGGGTATCCACATGACAGGTCTTTACCTCGGTCAGGCAGTTGGAGGATTCGGAGCCACACTCGCAGCCG
The DNA here is from genome assembly GCA_017550025.1 of Bacteroidales bacterium. Taxonomy (GTDB): domain Bacteria; phylum Bacteroidota; class Bacteroidia; order Bacteroidales; family UBA932; genus Cryptobacteroides. Next base: position 68,325 of record JAFYLU010000071.1, read on the forward strand.
CATTCTCATGGCAGCAGACATTCCATTGGTTCGGAATCATCGGCGTCCTCTATGCAGTCCTCCTCATCTTCTGCCTCCACGAAAAGAGACAGCCGGAACGTGCTTCAGAAAGCGTTCAGCAGCCTGTACAGAAAATCCCTGTACTCAAGGGATTCGGCATGATCTTCAGCACTGTGGCATTCTGGATCATCCTCTTCTTCTTCGCTTCTACATCACTTCCGGGCTGGGCTACAAAGAACTGGCTCCCTACCCTCTTCGCTGAAAGCCTCGATGTACCTATGGCACAGGCCGGTCCTATCTCGACCATCACTATCGCCATCTCATCATTCATCGGTATCCTTATCGGAGGCCCGCTTTCAGACAAGTGGGTGAAGAAAAACATCAAGGGAAGAGTATATACAAGCGCTATCGGACTCTCGCTCATGATTCCTGCCCTTCTTCTTCTCGGACTCGGCAACGGAATGCTTGCCGCTGTTTCCGCAGGTCTTTTCTTCGGCATCGGCTACGGTATGTTCGACACCAACAACATGCCTATCCTCTGCCAGTTCGTGCCGTCACGTCTGCGTGCTACCGCATATGGAATCATGAACATGACAGGTGTCGTTGCAGGAGCAGTCTGCACACAGGTGCTCGGCCGCTGGGCTGAAGGCGGAAACCTCGGACTTGCATTCGCTGTCCTCGGAGGAATCACAGCCCTCGCACTTATCGTGCAGGTATCCGTTCTCAAGCCTGTCACAGACGACATGAAATAATCATATGAGAAAAGAATTCGACCTTACCTGTTCCAATTACGGAACGGTGAAATCATTGAAATATGACGTGGCCATACTCCCTTGGGGAGCTACAGAGCCACACAACCTCCATCTGCCATACCTGACCGACAGCATTCTCTCCCATGAGATTGCCGTCGGTTCGGCAGAACTGGCATTCGAGCGCCACGGCGTCAGATGCATGGTGCTCCCGCCTGTAACCTTCGGTTCGCAGAATCCGGGACAGCAGGAGCTTCCTTTCTGCATACACTCAAGATACGAGACACAGAAGGCAATCCTTCAGGACATTGTAGCCTCGCTTCAGCTGCAGGGATTTTCAAGACTCCTGATAATCAACGGCCATGGCGGCAACTCGTTCAAGAACATGATCAGGGATCTATACTGTATCTATCCTGACTTCCTTATAGCTTCAAGCGAATGGTTCAAGATATGCAAGGGAACTGATTTCTTCGAGGATCCTAACGATCACGCAGATGAACTGGAGACATCGGTAATGATGCATTATCACCCTGAACTTGTAAATCTCTCGGAAGCGGGAGAAGGCAGGTCAGGAGGCTTCTCGGCAGCCCTCCTGAAGGAAGGAAAGGTCTGGATACCACGCAACTGGGGAAGAGTTTCCTCCGACACAGGCATAGGTAATCCGGCAAAAGCGACTGCCGCAAAGGGAGCCGCTTTTGCAGAAGCCGTCGTCAGCAGATATGCGGATTTCCTCAAGGATTTCACAGAGGAAGACCTCTACACACCGCTGCCGTAACTGTCATTCAATAACTAAAACGGAAAAAGAAGAGGAAGCGCAAACACCATCACCACTCCCATCAGTATCTGAAGCGGCAGACCGACCTTCACATAATCCATGAAGGTATACTGGCCGGCAGACATGACGAGTGCATTAGGCGGAGTGGAGAACGGAGACGCAAAGCACATGCTCGCTGCCACAGTCACTGCAAACATGAACGGAACAGGGCTTACGCCTATCTGCATGGCACACTGGAGAGCAATCGGAGCCATGAGCACAGCTGTCACGGTGTTGCTTATGAATATGGTCATTACGGAAGTGGCTGCGTAGATTCCGGCAAGGAGAAGACGAGGGCCGCTTCCGCCGAGACCGTTCACGATTCCGTCAGCAATCATATTTGACACGCCTGTCTTTTCCAGCGCAATGGACATCGGGAGCATTGCGGCGAAAAGAACGATGGTCTGCCAGTTTATGGTCTTGTAGGCAGCCTCGACACTGCGGACACATCCGGTTATGACCATAAGCACAGCAGCTACAAGAACTGATGTGACAGGTGCCACAGGGATGCTCTCGACCACCATCATCACGATCATTCCGATCATGATTGCTGCAGCTATAGGAGCCTTGTAATCCAAAGTGACCTTCGCAGCCTCCTGCAGAGGCTCACCCAGCACCACCCAGTTGTCCGACTCATTCTTCATCCTGGCAATATCCTTCCATGCACCCTGCACGAGCAGCACATCTCCGTCATGCATCTTCACCTCTCCCAACTCCTTGAGGATATATTCCTGCTTCCTTCTGATACCAAGCACATTGACGTTGAACTTGCTGCGGAATCCGGCCTGGATGATCGTACGGTTGATCATTGACGAAGTCGGCATTATGAGAATCTCAGCCACTCCTATGTCAAAGAAATCCATAGAAGCGTTTGAAGAACTTCCCTCGATCTCGTCAGTATGGATGTCGAGAAGGCGGAGGGTGTAGTCGTCAGCGAACTTCGTGATCATCTCCGGCTTTCCCGAAAGATAAAGGACGTCACCCTGTCCGAGTACAAGATCCGGCGAGGCAAGCTGCTGGTTCACAGTGCGGACAAAACGGTTCTGTCCTGCACTACGGCGGAGCTCAAGCACATTGATTCCGTACTCCCTGTAGATATTCAGATCGACTACAGTGCAGCCGATTGCCTTTGATGCACTATCCTTTATATGTACACGGAAAAGATTTTCCGTAACTCCGTACTCCTTGACAAGCTCCTTCAATGACTTTCCTTTCTGATTTCCGTCTTTCGTGCTGTCCTTGGCAGTAAGCATCTTCGTTGCCGGAAGCAGATAGAGAATACCCACTGCAAGTGTAATGATACCCACAGGAAGGAATGAGAAGAAGCCCAGCGGAGCAAATCCTGACGAACTCAATGTATCGCTCACGATAAGGTTAGGCGGCGTACCGATAAGTGTCATCATACCTCCCATGCTGCTGGCAAAGGCAAGAGGCATGAGAAGACGGCGAGGTGAAGTGCCGGCAGCTGCAGCCATACTCACCACGATAGGAAGCATCAGGGCCACTGTACCTGTGTTGCTGACAAACATTCCGATGGCCGATGTAACTATCATCACCAAAAGGAAGAGACGAAGCTCGCTCTTGCCCGCAAGGGTCATCACCTTGCTTCCGATCATCTTGGCAAGACCTGTCTGGAAGATACCGCCTCCTACGATGAAGAGACCCACCATCATTATCACAGTGGTATTGGAGAATCCGGAAAGAGCCTCGGAAGGGTTCAGGATCTGACAAAGAAGAAGCGCAAGCAGAGCGCATATGGCCACCAGGTCGGAGCGGACCTTGCCGCTGACGAAAAATATGGCCGAAACAAGCAATATTATAAGTGTAGCTATCATATCCATTATAAATGAGCCGACAAAGGTAATGATTTCTTTTTAAACTATGCTTTAAGAGGGACTGCCAAGGTATTCTTCACTTCACCAATCACGAAAATGCTGTGAAGAGATCCTATGCAGTCGAGGTCTCCGAGGGTGCCGAGCACAAATTCCTGATAGTCCTGCATATTGCGGGCATATATCTTCAGCTGATAGTCATAGTCTCCGGAAGTGTTGAAACATTCCACAACCTCATCTATATCAGATATCACCGCTGTAAACTGGCGGCTGAACTCTTTGCTGTGATGCTTCAGACGGACATTGCACAGGACCATTATACCGTTTCCCGCCTTTATCGGGTCCACCACCGCCACATATCGGCGGATATATCCTTCCCTTTCCAATCTCTTCTGCCTTTCAAATACAGGAGAAGGAGACAGATTCACCTTCGCAGCCAGTTCTTTAGTCGTCAGCTTAGCATCCTTCTGCAGCTCCCGCAGAATAAGGATGTCCGTTCTGTCCAATGATTCGGCATTCATATCGCACTATATTCAATAAATCTCAATTAAGGGGGCGCCTTCACTGTCATCCGGCAAGACAGAGACAGCAGACTCCACCATCGTTTCATTCCCGTTTATACATATTCAGCAGAATATTATTCTGCCATCATGTATTTATTCAGCAAATTTAGAATATTTTTCTGAATTCATCAGAAAGGTTGCATATATTATTCCAATGTATCATCTTTGCGGCCCGTTTCATAAAGAAAAACACTATCTTTGCACGCTTTTACGGAAGCGTCTAACCTATTGATTACATGATTAGAAAAGAATATATACACAAGGGAATTTTCGAGTTCGAAGCAGGCGGAAGCGTCGAAGGACTGAAGGTGGTCTATCACTGTTCCGAGAGACCTTGGCAGAAGGATGACGAAAGAAAGGTAATCTGGATCTGCCATGCACTCACAGCAAACTCCGATGCAGAAGACTGGTGGCCTGAGCTCGTAGGTCCCGGCAAGCTCTTCGATACAGAGAAATATTTCGTGGCATGTGCCAACATGCTCGGCTCTGCATACGGATCTTCCGGTCCGTCAAGCATCAATCCGGAGACTGGCGAGCCATATTACTTCGATTTTCCAAAGATTACGGTCCGTGACATAGTCAATGCGAACGACCTCGTACGCCAGCATCTTGGCATCGAACAAATCGACCTGATGGTAGGAGGCTCAATCGGAGGCTTCCAGTCAGTGGAGTGGTCGATAATGCGTCCCGAAGTCATCAAAAAGGCGGTTTATATAGCATGCGGAGTAAGGGTGACACCTTGGCTCACAGCATTCAACGAGTCAATGAGAATGGCATTGGAGACAGATCCTACATTCCGCGAATGCGCAAGCCTCAAGGGAGGAGAGATCGGTTTGAGATGCGCACGAAGCATAGCGCTGATCTCATACAGAAGCTACGAAGGCTACAATGCGACACAGTGGGAGAAGGACGACGACTGCATGTTTGCAGACAGGGCCGGCTCATATCAGAGATATCAGGGAAAGAAGCTTTCAGACCGTTTTGACGCATATTCATACTACTATCTCTGCGGATCGGTAGACAGCAACAATGTCGGCCGCGGAAGAGGAGGAGTAGCAAAGGCACTCGGAACCATCAGGACAGAATGCACAGTCATCGGCATCGACAGCGACAGACTTTTCCCTACAGAAGAGCAGAAGATGATTGCGGAACATATACCGGGAGCGGCCTATCATGAAATAACATCAAAGTTCGGACATGACGGATTCCTTCTCGAAAACGACCAGCTAACAGATATAATAACACCATTATTGCCATAATATGCAGGTATTGAAATTCGGTGGCTCATCAGTAGCCAACGCACAGAATATGTCAAAGGTAGTCGACATCGTAATCAAGGCGGTCGACAGAGACAGAACCATCCTCGTGACATCAGCCATCAGCGGATGCACTGATACGCTTATAAAGATAGGAACACTCGCTTCGCAGCGCGACGAGACATACAAGGTCCTCATCGACGACCTTCAGAAGAAGCACCACGACATCATCAACGAACTTCTCCCGAGAGAAAAGCAGGAGGAGTCTCTTGAGGTGTGCGACAACCTCTTCGATTCTCTCCGAAGCATCACCCAGGGCGTGTATCTCCTCGGAGAGCTCTCCCCTGCAAGCCTCGATGCGATCCAGGCTTTCGGAGAACTCTGGTCGACAAAGATACTTGCCACAAAACTGGCATCCATCGGCATCGCAACAAAATGGATCGATTCACGTTCCATCATCCGCACAGTGGCAAAGGGTGACAAGAACGCCGTAGACATCCAGAAGACATACTTCCGAGTGAACGAGATGGTGGAGAACAATCCGATCACACAGCTCTTCGTTCTCCCAGGCTTCATAGCTTCCGACAAGCAGGGCCGCACAACGACCCTCGGACGCGGCGGCTCGGACTACACCGCATCACTTTACGCGGTAGGATGTAAGGCACGCGTACTTGAGATCTGGACAGATGTTCCCGGTATGATGACCTCCAACCCGAAGGTCGTTCCTACAGCCCGCACCATCAGCAACATCTCGTACAAGGCCGCCCTCGAGCTCTCGCATTTCGGTGCAAAGGTAATCTATCCCCCTACAATACAGCCGGTTGTGGCAGAGGGAATCCCTATCTATGTGAAGAACACCTTTGCTCCTGAAGCTCATGGAACACTTATAGAGAAGCATCCGCCACGCAGCAAGGACAAGCTCATCGGAATATCCAACTCCGACAACATCGCCCTCCTCAGCCTCGAAGGAAGCGGAATGGTGGGAATCCCAGGATTCTCAAGCCGTCTTTTCGAGACATTGAGCCAGAACGACATCAACATTATCCTCATCACACAGGCATCGTCAGTGCACACAATGTGCATCGCCGTATCGGAAAAAGACGCCGAGAAGGCACGCGAGGCTGCCGACAAATGTTTCGCATATGAGATTTCACTCGGCAAGCTCAACCCTCTGAAGGTAGAGAAAGGCTTCTCGATCGTGTGTCTCGTGGGAGACGACGTGCTCAACCAGACAGGAGCGACAGGCCGCATGCTTGCAGCACTCGGACGCAACAGCATTCCGGTACGTGCCACAGCACAGGGATCATCAGAAAGAAACATATCGGTGATCATCTCGTCTGAAGATGCAGAAGGAGCCATACGTACAATCCACAACGAGTTCTTCGACAAGAGAAGCGGAAAGGACATCAACCTCTTCATCGCCGGTTTCGGAACTGTCGGCAGGGCACTGGTTGACATCATCGCAAAGAACAGGGATAAGATTGCAGCCCGTACAGGCCGCCGACTCCGCATCTGCGGACTCTCGAACAGCCGCAAGTTCATCATTGACAAGAACGGTCTGGACCTCAACAATATAAAAGATCTTCTGGAGAACGGCATCAGCGCTGCAGACGAGGCATACTTCACTCACCTGGCTTCCCTCTCGCTTGAGAATTCAGTATTCGTGGACTGCACGGCTTCTGCCGACATCGCATTCAAATACATGAACCTTTTCAAGAGAGGCTATTCGGTAGTGGCATGCAACAAGATAACATTCTCATCTCCATACAAGCAGTATGCGGCACTTAAGGAAGCTGCCATCGAGATCGGAGCAACCCTCCGATACGAGACAACAGTAGGAGCTGCGCTTCCTATCCTCGAATCGATCTCACGCAGCGTCCACAGCGGTGACGAGATCATCCGGATCGAAGCAGTATTGAGCGGAACCCTCAACTATATCTTCAGCAACTATGCAGGAGGCGAAGGCGGCACATTCGCAGAAGTAGTGAAGAGGGCGCAGGATGCAGGATATACCGAACCGGACCCAAGGCTCGACCTGAGCGGACGCGATGTACTCCGCAAGCTTCTCATCCTTTCCCGCGAAGCCGGAGTGGGCATTGACGAGAAAGATGTCGAGATCTCACACATCCTCGGCGAGGAATTCTTCGAAGGAGATGTGCAGGCATTCTACGCAAAGCTTGCAGAGAACGAGGATCTGTTTGCGGCACGATACAACGAGGCTGCATCAAAGGGACTGAAGCAGAGATTCGTGGCCTCACTCATCAAGGATGAAAACACTGCATTAGGCTACAGGGCGAAGATCGACCTTGAAAACATCGACGCTTCCCACCCTCTCTACAACCTCAACGGAACAGACAACTGTGCCATCATCCAGACAGAATTCTACCCGTCTCCATTGGTGGTGCAGGGAGCAGGTGCAGGTGCATATCAGACAGCATCAGGCGTATTGAACGACATAATAATGTAACAGATGCCCGGTCAGGCCGGGCATGACAACAACAAGATATGAGCAACAAGAACTATAAATTCGAGACCCTTCAGGTAAGGGCAGGACAGGAAATAGACCCTGTTTCAAAAGGTACGGCAGTGCCTATCTATCAGAGTACTGCATATACATTCGACAGCATGGAATATGGCGCGGAGCTTTTCGAGCTGAAGCGCCCCGGCAACATCTACACACGCATCACCAACACAACTAACGAAGTGTTCGAAAAGCGTATGGCAGCCCTTGAGGGCGGTGTGGCAGCTGTTTCCACAGCTTCAGGCCAGTCGGCTGTATTCCTTTCGATAACCAACATCTGCGGCCCGGGAGACAACATCGTGGCACAGCCATTCCTCTATGGAGGCACATTCACCATGTTCGCCATCACCCTCCGCGACATGGGCATCGAGGTTCGTTTTGCAAAGAGCGACCATGTATCTGACCTTGAGGCTCTCGTAGACAGCCGCACCAAGGCCATCTTCCTTGAAAACATCGGAAATCCTGCATTCAATATTCCTGACTATGAGCCTATCGTGGAGATGGCACAGAAGAAGGGAATCTGCGTGATGGTGGACAACACCTTCGGCATGGGCGGATATCTTTTCCGTCCGTTCGAGTGGGGATGTAATGTTTCCATCCATTCTGCAACAAAGTGGATCTGCGGTCACGGAACAGCCCTCGGCGGAGTAGTTGTCGACGGAGGTAACTTCGACTGGACTCCGGAGAAATACCCGTTGCTTGCAGCACCATCTGAAAGCTACCACGGCCTCGTATACAAGGATGTATTCGGTCCGGCTGCATTTGCGGGACGTGTGAGAGTGGACGGTCTGCGCAACATCGGCCCGGCAGCTTCGCCATTCAACTCATTCCTCATGCTTCAGGGTCTGGAGACTCTTTCTTTGAGAGCGGAGCGCTGCTGCGACAATGCACTTGCCGTAGCTGAATTCCTCGAAAACCATCCGGCAGTCGAGAGCGTGAACTACCCTGGTCTGAAGAGCAACCAGTATCACGAGCTCGGATGCAAATACCTCAAGCACGGATTCGGAGGCGTACTCACATTCCGCGTGAAGGGAGGTTTCGAGGCCGCAGCCGCACTTGTGACCCGTCTGGAACTCATCCTCCATGTGGGCAGCGTGGGAGATGCAAAGTCACTCATCGTGCACCCTGCATCCACAACCCACTCGCAGCTCAGCCCTGAAGAGCAGGTTGCAGCAGGAGTATATCCGAACATGCTCCGCCTGAGCGTCGGCATCGAGAACGTAGACGACCTCATCGCAGACCTTAAAGCTGCACTCGCATAAGATCCGCATTTCGCCCGCACGGCGGAACACATGCAACACCTAACTCATTCTGAATCAAGACTTTCTCTTATCACCGTTGCGCAACTTTACGCAACGACGAAGAAGCAAAGCGCTGAACATCAAGGATTTGGGTGCCACCTTTCAAAGGTTAAGAAACGGTAGAATATAGCAATAAAGTTAAAGACATGAAAGTAGCAGTAGTGGGTGCCACAGGATTGGTTGGCACGAGAATGTTGGAAGTCCTTGCAGAAAGGAACTTCCCTGTAACGGAGCTCCTTCCGGTAGCTTCGGCAAAATCAGTGGGACGTAAGATTACATTCCAGGGCAAGGAATGGACAGTGGTAAGCGCTGAAGACGCGATTGCAGCACGTCCGGATCTCGCACTCTTCTCAGCAGGCGGAAGCACATCTGCCGAGCTCGCTCCTAAATTTGCAGAGGTTGGTACACGAGTAGTGGACAACTCTTCACACTGGCGTATGGACCCGACCAAGAAGCTTGTGGTTCCAGAAATCAACGGCGACGTAATCGAGGAGAACGATATGATCATCGCAAACCCTAACTGTTCGACAATCCAGATGCTCCTTCCGCTCTGGCCTCTTCACAAGGCATACACGATCAAGCGCATCGTAGTGTCTACATATCAGTCAGTTACAGGAACAGGCTACAAGGCCATGGATCAGATGACAGCCGAGCGTGCAGGCGGAAAGTGGGGCGAATATGACGCTGTATACCCTCATCCGATCGACCAGAACATTCTTCCTCACATCGACTCATTCCTCGAGACAGGCTACACCAAGGAAGAAATGAAGATGGTCAACGAGACTCATAAGATCTTCGCAGACGACAGCATCGGAGTATCTCCTACAACTGTACGCGTTCCTGTTCAGGGCGGACATTCAGAGTCAATCAACCTCGAATTCGAGAAGGAGTTCACCCTTGAGGACGTCCGCAGGATCATGGAGGAGACCCCTGGCGTAACCCTTCAGGACGATCCGGCAAACAATGTATATCCTATGCCGCTCTTCGCATGGGGCAAGAACGATGTGTTCGTAGGACGTATCCGCCGCGACCCTTCAGTGAAGTCTGGTCTCAACTTCTGGTGCGTTGCCGACAACCTCCGCAAGGGAGCAGCTACAAATGCAGTCCAGATTGCAGAGAAGCTCATCGAAAAGGGCTTCCTTCCACAGGAGTAATAATTTTTCCCTTCTTGCTATCTTGCTGGGATTTCTGGCAGAATGCAACAATACAACCCCGGAACCAGATCAGACCAAGCAGTCGCGATGACAGGCATGGGAGTGGACTTCGGAATCCCGGTAAGGATCTGGTCAGACTCTCAGAACTTCATCACAGTTTCCGAGTTCAACCTGGCAGTAGCCCTTCCGGTCCGCTGTCTGAAAAACTAACGTCCAGGGTTGCCCGACATTATTGGCGGACAATTCCTTGAGTATCAATAAAATAGCAAACCCGCGTGCCGCCAAAGTGCGGCACGCGGGTTTGCTATTTTATTGTAGTTCAATGGATTACGGGCCAGGGATAATCACTCCTTCATCGAGACATGGTAGTATGATGATCCATAACCTGCCCAATATCCAAGGCCGCCTGTCACGTTTGACTTGATGGCATTGGAAACCGGAAAGAAAGGATTACGGGCCAGGGATTGTATCTCTTCAAAATCACTCCAATATTTCCATGAAGCTTCATCAAGAGTACTGATTCGTACGTCCACGACATCATCTGCCTCGAAATATTGATTTAATTCGTTTTCACGCACGCTCATTCCATTATAAACTGCGATCTCACTCACACCATCACCAAGCACTTCATCATTCACAAGACCACGAAACGAGGACATATACGTGCTGTCTTTTCCAGCTCTCCTCACAAAGAACTTATAATAATCTTTCCTGGACGGATCGTCTTTCAAACCAGCGACAAGCCTGAATTTTCCGGGCATCACTTCCTCGTTTCGGAGATATTCAAGTTCTACCCTATCCGGTATGACGGTACTTGATGTGACTACATGACCGTCATATTCAGCCTTGACAGTATAGGTCTTGCCCGCCTGACCACGTATCCTTGTTGTGGTATATGAATACGGAGGAATAAACCTGCTGTCTGGTCCTCCTGTAAGAATGACCTCCTTTTCTCCGTCAGATATGGTGACCTTACCCCATCTGACGATATGGTCCTGCAAAGACTCGAGATTCTGAGAATCCGTACTTACAGGAACCGAAGTACTTAGAAGGACTACCGGAAACTTTCCGTCTTCTATCCAGCCTTCAAGTACCAGAGAGGACCTCGTCTCAGAAAGGCGAAGATCCGTACATCCGCTGCA
>JAFYLU010000072.1 GCA_017550025.1 Bacteroidales bacterium
AACGGGATAAGACATGGCTAGACAACCAAAACAAGGGATAAAGACTACAAGTCAACAAATATCAGTTATAAGTTAAACCAGAGTCAACTTCTTTCAGAGATAGGCTCCGATCGGAGTCAACCTAAATCAGGAAATGACAGGCGGGGCACTTGTTTTTTGTAAGTTAATGGCCGGTTTCTCGATATATTTCATTATCTTTGCCCCGCTTTTTAGACTATAAAATAAAAGCCACCTATTATTAATCACTAATATTTATGAACAAAAGTCAGATTTTAACAATTCTCAGACATTTTGTCGCAGTTCTCGCTCTGTGCGTGATCATGCCGTTTGCGGCGTCCGCACAAAGCGCTCAGCAGATCGAAAATGTCGTGTCGGGAACTGTAATCGATGCTACAGGTTATCCTGTCATCGGAGCTGCTGTTCTCGTGAAAGGTACCGCACAGGGTACCAGCACTGACGCTGACGGTAAGTTCTCATTCGAACTTCCTGAAAGTGCCGGAGAAGGTAGCATCATCGAGGTTTCATGCCTCGGCTACAAGACAGTTGAAATGCCTCTTGGAAACAGGAGAATCTTCAACATCACAATGGAAGACGACGCCATCCTCATGGAAGGAACAGTCGTTACCGCTCTCGGTATCAAGAGATCGGAGAAGGCCCTCTCGTACAACGTACAGAAGGTTGACTCTGAAGACATTCTTGCCAACAAGGACGCTAACTTCGTGAACTCCCTCAACGGTAAGGTTGCAGGTCTCGTGATCAACGCTTCTTCTGCCGGTGTCGGTGGTGCGTCAAAGGTCGTGATGCGTGGTAGCAAGTCTATCTCACAGAGCAACAACGCCATCTATGTCATCGACGGTGTTCCTATGACATCGACTGTACAGGATGCGGGCACAGAGTTCGGTTCTACAGGTCAGACTGACCCTATGGCAGACATCAACCCTGAAGACATCGAGTCTATTTCAGTACTTACCGGTGCGGCTGCGGCTGCCCTTTACGGTTCAAGCGCTGCAAACGGTGCGATTGTCGTTACTACAAAGAAAGGTTCTGCAGAGAAGACTACAATCTCATTCTCTTCAAGCACAGAGGTTTCTTCAGTAGCTACAATGCCACGTTTCCAGAACCGTTACGGTACAGGTGACCTCAACTCTATCGAGGGTTCTGTAGTACGCAGCTACGGTCTTCCTTTGCAGGCTACCAACAACTACGGCTACGATCCTCGTTCAGACTACTTCCAGACAGGTATCACAGGCACAGAGACAGTGACATTCTCGACAGGTAACAAGAACAACCAGACTTACCTTTCGGCAAGTGCAGTGAACAACAAGGGTATCGTTCCTAACACTGCTTACAACCGTTACAATGTCAAGTTCCGCAACACTACCAAGTTCCTCAACGACAAGATGACTCTCGACGTTTCTGCAGAGTACATCATCCAGAACCACCGCAACATGCGTAACCAGGGTCTTTACAACAACCCTATCGTCGGCGCATACCTTTTCCCTCGCGGAGGTGAGTGGGAGGACATCAAGATGTATGAGCGTTGGGACAACACCCGCAAGCTCTACACCCAGTACTGGCCAGCAGGTGATGCAGGTATGACAATGCAGAACCCTTACTGGATCAACTACAGAAACCTTGCAACTCAGAAGCGTAACAGATTCGTTCTCGGCGGATCACTTTCTTACGAGATCCTCGACTGGCTCTCTATCAGCGGTAGAGTAAGAGTGGACAACTCTAACATCACTGACGAGTCAAAGAACTTCGCTACTACAAACACACAGCTTACAGGCGGTTCAGAGAGCGGTTCTTACAGCATCGGACAGTACAACGACCGTCAGGTATATGCTGACGCCCTCCTCAACGCCAACAAGACTTGGAACGACTTGTCATTGAGCGCACAGCTCGGTACATCGATCTCTGACCAGTTCTACAACGGAAGCAACATCGGAGGTCCTATCGCTTCTACAAAGCTTGCAAACAAGTTCAACGTATACATGCTTGACCAGGCTCTCAAGACTACAGGTCAGAGCAGATCACAGCATCAGGTACAGTCAATCTACGCACAGGCCGAGCTCGGTTACAAGGGTGCTTACTACCTCACTGTAACAGGACGTAATGACTGGGATTCAGCACTCTTCGGACCTATGTCAACAAGACACAGCTTCTTCTACCCTTCAGTAGGTCTCTCTACAGTGCTTTCACAGATCTTCAATCTTCCTGAGCAGATCGAGTATCTCAAGCTCCGCGGCTCATTCGCACAGGTAGGTACAGCATTTGCTCCGCAGATCGCCAACCCGCTCCACTCATATGACAACAGCACAAACTCATATGCCACAAGCGCGAACTATCCGCTCGACCTCAAGCCAGAGATGACTTCTTCATGGGAGTTGGGTCTTTCTTCAAGATTCCTTGACGGCTTCAGCCTCGACCTCACATGGTACTACACCAACACCAAGAACCAGACATTCGAGATTCCTCTTTCTTCTGGTTCAGGATACTCTTCAGCATTCATCCAGTCAGGTAACATCCTCAACACCGGTATCGAGTTGTCATTGGGATATTCACACACATGGAACAAGTTCACATGGAATACCAACTACACATTCTCGACTAACCACAATGAGGTTATCAGCCTTGCTGAGAACGTGAAGAACCCTGTGACTGGTGAGGACATCTCATTCGACAACCTCGCAAAGGGCGGTCTTGCAAACGCAAGATTCTACCTCACAGAGGGCGGTACACTCGGAGACCTCTATTCAAGAGCTGACCTCGTACGCGACAACAACGGAGCCATCTATGTAGATGAGGACGGCAACATCGCTACACGTACTCTTACTAACTTCGAGGATATGATCTACCTCGGCAGCGTTCTTCCAAAGGCTAACATGTCTTGGAGAAACGACTTCAAGCTCGGTAACTTCAACCTCGGCGCTCTCGTTACAGCACGTCTCGGCGGTATCGTATATTCAAACACACAGGCGAAGCTCGACTGGTACGGTGTATCTGAGGTATCTGCTGACGCTCGTGACAACGGCGGAGTCCTTATCAACGGCGGTGACCTCGTAGACGCGAACCTCTGGTACAGCACTATCGCAGGTAGCGACACTGTTCCACAGTTCTATACTTACTCTGCTACAAACGTACGACTCCAGGAAGTGTCTTTCGGTTATACATTCCCACGCAAGCGTCTCGGCAATGTATGTGACCTTACTCTCCAGCTCGTAGGAAGAAACCTTCTTATGATCTACTGCAAGGCACCGTTCGATCCAGAGGCTGTAGCATCAACAACTGATAACTACTATCAGGGACTTGACTACTTTATGACTCCTAACACAAGAAACATCGGTTTCAACATAAGACTTAATTTCTAAGGAGGATGTTTTATATGAAGAAAATTTTCAAATATATATTGATTTTTGCCGGTGCTTCTGTACTCGCAGCTGCATGTACCCGCAACTTCGAGGAGATGAACAGGGATCCGTTCGGAGCTGACGAAGAAGAGCTTTCGCGCGATGCATACAACGTGCGTACCGCCCTCGTCGGTCTCGCTGACGGTATCATCGCTCTCGACGTCAACACTACACAGTTCACTGAAGCACTCCTTGGTGGTCCTCTTTCAGGCTACCTCGCAGATGCCAATGCCGGCTTCAACCAGAACAGCATAGGCAGATTCAACCCACCTAACAACTGGACAAAGGTTCTCATGGAGGACTTCCCTTCAAGAATCTACCCTAACTACAGACAGCTCCAGAATGTGACTGACGACGAGACTATCCTCGCAGTAGGTGAAGTCATCAAGGTTGCAGGTATGCACCGCATCGCTGACACTTATGGCCCGATGCCATATTCACAGATCGGAGTTGACGGCGCTCTCCAGGTTCCGTTTGATTCACAGGAGAAGGCATACAAGACTATGATTTCAGAGCTTGATGCTGCTATCGAGGTTCTCACAAGAAACCGCACAAACAACTTCTCTGCCAATGCCGACATCATCTTCGGCGGTAACACAGAGAAATGGTGCCGTTACGCAAACTCACTCAAGCTTCGTCTTGCAATGCGTATGAGCTATGCTGACCCAGCATATGCACAGAAGGCTGCTGAAGAGGTTGCTGCTCACGAGATCGGAACAATGGCATCAGCAGGCGACATCGCACAGCTCACCACTTTCGGTAAGGACGGTAACCCGCTTTATGTAGCCGTAAACTATAACCGCGTTTCTTCACACGAAGACGGTTCTGCATGTCTTACAACAGGTGACTCTCACGCTGCTGCCGACATCATCCTTTATATGAACGGTTACAAGGACCCTCGTCGTGCCGCTTACTTCACACAGAGCGAGTGGGAAGGATTTGAGTATGTAGGTCTCCGTCACGGTATCGTGATCCCTGACCACGCTACTGTAGGTCATAAGTATTCAGGTATCAAGCTCGACCAGTTCAGCTCCCCTATCATTCTCATGACTCCTGCAGAATCTGCATTCCTCAAGGCTGAGGCCGTTGCTGTATTCGGATGGAACATGGGTGGTTCTGCACAGTCATTCTATGAGGAAGGTATCAGCCTTTCATTCGAGCAGTGGGGCGTAAACGGAGCAGCTTCATACATGTCAGACGTGACTTCAATCCCTGGCACATACACCGACCCTGCAGGAACAAACTCATATAATAACGCTCTTACTACTCTTGCAGTAGCATGGGACGAGAGCGCATCGGCAGAGCAGAAGCAGGAGAGAATCATGATCCAGAAGTGGATCGCGAACTTCCCTCTTGGTAACGAGAGCTGGGCAGACATCCGCAGAACAGGATACCCTAACATCCTTCCATGCGAAGATGCTGCAAACAATTCAGGCGGAATCGTTTCAAACGAAGGCCCACGCCGTATCAAGTATCCGCAGGAGGAGTACACAAGCAACGCAACATATCTTAACGAAGCTATCGGCTTGTATCTCAACGGACCGGATGAGATGTCAACAAAGCTTTGGTTCGACTGCAAATAATAAGGAGGAACAACTATGAACAATATACTTAAAACAATAGCATTGTCCGCAGCGGTTATCCTTGGTGCAGCCGCTTGCAGCGAATGGACAGAGCAGCAGCCGGTAGATTTCAACTACCTCACTATCGAGGACAAGAATCCTGAGCTCTACGCTGCTTACATGCAGTCCATCAGAGACTACCATGCGACAGAGCACCAGGTTCTGATTGCAAGATTCGACAACAAGGCCGGCGCTCCTGCAGGCCGCGCAGACCACATCACATGTCTTCCTGACAGCGTGGACATCGTTGTGCTCAACAACTACGAGCTCATCAACGAGAACACATTGAAGGAAGTAGAGGAAATTCGCGTAAAGAAGGCGGTTCCTACACTCATCTCTCTTGATTATGCTGCTCTCGAGAAGGAGTACAAGGCATATCTTGAGACTCTCGCAGCTGAGACTCCGGAAGAAGTCGAGGAAACAGAACCAGCAGAAGGCGAGGAAGGTACAGAAGTGGATCCAGAGGCAATGCGCAATCAGTGGTTCGCTGACAAGGCTGCAGCATTTGTGGCAAAGGCGAAGCAGTATGATATGGCTGGCGTTATGGTAAGCTATACAGGCAAGGGTCTTCTCAGCCTCAAGGAGGATGAGCTGGCAGCAAATCAGGCTTTCCAGGAAGCTTTCTTTGCTCCGGTCCTCAGCTATGTGGCAGAGACTGGCAACATGTTCTTCTATGAAGGAAACCCTACAACACTTGTAGCTCCGCAGGATGTTCTTGCCCAGGCAACATATGTCATTGTACCTGCAGAAGATGTGACTACAATCGTAGGATTCAACTTCGCTGTAAGCATGGCTATGGGAACAGGTGTTCCAAGCGACAGATTCGTTATCGGTGTGACAGCTTTCGACGTTACTGACGAAACTGCTACAGACGGTCTCTTCAGCGGTGGAATCTCTGCTATCGAGGGCGCAGCAAGATGGGCTGTCGCTCCAGCATCAAACTACAGCAAGGCTGGCGTATGCGTAAACCATGCACAGTTCGACTACTACAACATGCAGAACGTATATCGCGAAATCAATGCTGCGATTGCTACCATGAACCCTTCACCAATCAAATAAGGTATGACTATGAATATGATTAAATATGGTGTGATAGCCCTTTCCGCTGCATTTGCATTCGCATCTTGCCAGACTGAAAAGGAGGCTTTGGAAGAGCACCATTTCAATAACAAACTTTACATCAACACCCAGACCGTATCTGAGGAGCTTCTGGTAAAGGCAGGTTCCGGAGATATGGTGCGCACACTCAACATTGCGACAGCACTCCAGGTTGAGGAAGATCTTTCAGGCGTACTCGTTGCTGACACAGCTATGGTAGATCAGTTCAGAAGTGAATATCAGATGTCTGAAGCAGTGGCACTTCCATTGTCATGCTGCACCATCGACAATCCTGAGATGACTATCAGAAAGGGATCTAACAGCTCTGCTCCTGCAACAATCACATTCACAAACCTCGGCAACCTCAACCGTAACATCGTTTACGTGATGCCTATCGCTCTCAAGAATGTCACTGACATCAATGTGATTGCATCAAAGACTGTGGTTTATTATGTATTCAAGGGTGCTGCCCTCATCAACGTTGTCTGCAACTTCACAGAGAACCGCGCAGGTGCAAAGGAGTGGAAGACACCGGAGAAGTTCAAGAACATGACACAGTTCACTGCAGAGTGCCTCGTGCGCCAGAATGTGGCAGGAAGACTTATCTCAACCCTTATGGGTGTTGAGGGTCACTACCTCCTCCGTATCGGTGACGCCGGCGTTCCTAACACACAGCTTCAGATTGCTTCAAGCTCTAACAGAACAAACTCTGGCATGACCTTCACCCTCGGCAAGTGGACACATGTTGCATGTGTATTCGACAACGGATATACAACTGTTTACTTTGACGGAAAGAAGGTTCTTGACAGAGAGAGCGCAGGCCGCTCAAGCGTGACTTGGGGAGCATATGGCAGCGATATGGGTGAGACATCAGGACGTTATTTCTGGATCAGCTACTCTTATGCTGCAGACCGTTACCTCGATGGTGAAATGGCTGAAGTTCGTATCTGGAACCGTTGCCTCTCTGAAGAGGAAATCAACGCAGACGCTCACTTCTACACTGTCGACCCTAACTCTGAAGGACTCGCTGCATACTGGAAGATGGACGATGGCGCAGGTACTGTCATCAAGGACTACTCTCCAAACGGCAACGACCTTACACTCGAAAAGGCGACAACATGGCCTAAGGTTTCACTCCCTGAAATGTAAAAGATAAGACAATGAAACACATATTTAATAAAATAGCGGCAGTTGCCGTATCCGGACTCTGTCTCGCAGCTTGTGTCGAGCCTATTACGGTCGACAAGGTTGATGAGTCGGCTTTCAACAATGTGACAAGCCTTGTAGGAAGCGTCCGCGATCTTAACACTAACAAGCAGGACAATGTTGTGGAGATCCGCAAGGAGGACTACAACACTTCAATCCTGTTCACCCTCGCCCGTGCTCCAAAGAAGGGAGTTGACGTGAAGGTGACATATGATGCAGAGTATGTGAAGACATACAACGGCGTTCACGGCACTGCATTCGAGGCTCTTCCACAGGAGCAGTTCTCTCTCCAGAATGACGGAAAGATCGTTGTCGCACCAGATGAGACACGTTCATTCGCACTCGACCTGACAATCAACAAGTTTGAGGATACAGAAGAGAAGACATATGTACTTCCTCTCAAGGCTACAGTAAGCACTGAAGGAGTAGTTGCATCAGAGACAAGACTTGTATATCTCGTAAAGAACATGTCTTTCCAGAGCGTAGCAAAGCTTAACAAGGACAAGCAGGTTATCGTTTTCTTCGAGGTTAACAACACCAACCCTCTTAACGCACTCCAGTTCGAGACAGAGGACGGACACCTCCTCATCGACTACCTCGTGCTCTTCGCATACAACATCAACTATGATGCAGAGAAGGGTCGCGTATACTGCTTCGCCAACCCACAGTGCCAGTACATCCTCGATCACTATGACGAGATCATCAAGCCTCTCCGTGAGCGCGGTGTGAAGGTAATCATCAGTGTCCTCGGTAACCACGACATGGCGGGTCTCGCACAGCTTTCAGACATGGGTGCACGCGAGTTCGCTAAGGAAATGGCTGCTCTCGTTTACGGTTATGGCTTCGACGGTATCAACTATGACGACGAGTATTCGGCATCACCTGACACATCTATCCCTTGGTTTACAAGCCCAAGCTACGAGGCTGGTAACCGTCTCTACTTCGAGACCAAGAAGGCTATGCCTGACAAGGAGATGATCAGCTATCAGTTCGGTGCTGCTCTCGGTAACGCTGCAGTTGACGGCGTAGCTCCTGGCGACTACATGAGCATCTGCGTAGGTGACTACGGTGTGAAGGGAAGACCATACGACGGCATGACAGTAGCAAACTGCTCATACCAGTCAAGTGAGTTCGCACAGTGGCGTTCTACTCCTACACAGGGTGAGGTGACAAACTTCGTCAACTCTGAATATGGCTACTGGATGGTATTCTCATTGTGGAATGACATGAGCCAGACACAGAGAGACTTCAACGCCATGAACTACCTGGCTCAGGGTATCTATGGAACAAACCTCAAGAAGCCAACTATCTGCTACCCAGCAACAACATCATTGGAGTCTAGACCTATTTCATGGTAAAGAATTAGAATTATGAAGAAAATTATATCAATAATGACAATGGCTGCCGTGATGTTGTGGTCATGTCAGGAAAAAGAACAGGTCGGAAACGTTGCTGCCGGCAGCGTAGAGGTCGCAGGAGATGTCGTTGACGGACAGATTCTTGCTGCTGCTGAAGGTGGTGCGTACCAGGTCAATGTAAAATCTTCAGGAGAATGGCGTGTGTCCGGTCTCGCTGAATGGGTTACTCTTTCTGCTGAAAAGGGAAAAGACGGTCAGTCTGTTGTCTTCAACGTTTCTCCAAACGACAAGGCAACTGCAAGAACCGCTACATTCAAGATCTTCAGTGCATCTGCTGTTCAGGCCGTGACTATCGTTCAGGCTCCTGTATATGCAATCACTCTTCTTTCTGATGCAACTGCGGATTTCACTGCGGACGCAAGCAAGCTTTATGTGAAGCTTGAGTCAAACGTAGAGGAGTTCACATACGACTTCGGCGGAGCTGACTGGATCAGCTTTGACAAGGTTGACGACGTTTTCGGTAAAAAGGTTGTATCATTCGACATCAAGCGTTCACAGGATTTCAATTCAAGAGCTACAGTTCTTACTCTTGGAGGTACAAATTCTGACGATCAGATTGTCATCAATGTAAACCAGGCTCAGAGAGATACTGCATTCGTAGAAAGCGGCAACAGATTCGTAGAGGGACTTGAGGCAATCTCACTTAACCTTGTAATCAAGAGTAATGTTGAGATTTCATATTCTGTTCCTTCATGGCTTATCGAGACTGTAGGTCAGGAAGTTGAATCAGATGAGAATGGTCTCAGAAGCAAGTCTGTAAACTTCTCTGCTGAAGCTTCTGCAGGCAGCCGCTCTACTACAATTTCATTCAAGAAGGGAAGCACTGTCGTAGGTTCAGTATTCATCAAGCAGCAGAACCCTAACCCGGTATTTGTAAATATCGCTGATGCAAACCTCAGATACCTCCTTGAAAGCCAGGGTATGCTTATCGACGAAGGTGGTCAGTGCGAGCTTCTCGGACCAGGAATGGAGGCTACATCTCTTACTATTGGTGAAACAAACGCAAATATGTATAGTGCGGATCCGATTGCTTCTGTTGAAGGTCTTGAGGGATTCCCTAAGCTTGAGAGCCTCACCCTTGGCAATATTAAAGTGTCAAAGATAGATGTCAGCAACTATCCTAAGTTGAATGAACTTAATCTAATTAATCTTAATTGGATAACAGAGATTAATACAGGAAATAGGCCTATTACTAACTTGACTAATGTGGGTGGCTATTATACATATATCGAGCAACCTTTGAATATTGTAATTAAGGGTGTGAATCTTATTGATATAGATTACAGTGTTCCATATGACAACTGGTATGTGGATTGGGAACAGCTGGAGTCGATAGATGTTACTGGATGTCCTAAGTTGGAAACTCTTAATGTGAAGAGAGAAAATAGCTATGGCCAATCTGCATTGCATACTCTTTACATGACTGCTGCTCAGGCAGAATCTGTTTCAGTGACTAAACTAGATAAGACTCAAATCGTAGTAAGGTAATATGATTATGAAGAAATTTATTACAATAGTATCTATGATGGCCGCTTTTGCGGCGGCCATCACTTCCTGCAACAAGGAAGAAATCGTCGGAACTGCCGATGGAGAAGGCCTTTACCTTAACAAGGTAGAGCTCACCCTCGTGAAAGGCAATTCCGAGGCTTTGGTGGCAACTGTCACTCCGAAAGATGCTGCAAAGCTTACTTGGGCTTCAGCTGACAACGCTGTTGCTACAGTTGACACAAAGGGTCTTGTACAGGCTGTAGGTGCAGGTGAGACTACAATCACAGCAACTGCTGCCGGCAGAAAGGTAGAGTGCCTTGTTTCTGTACAGTCTCCTGTAACTGTTCTTACTCTTGATAAGTCTGAAGTATTCATCTACAAGGGAGAGGAGACCGAGGTTGTCGCTACCGTAGGACCAGAGGACATCAACGTTCCTTTCAAGTACACATGGACTTCATCTGATGAGACTATCTTCACTGTTACTGCTGACGCTGCTGACCCAAGCAAGGCTGTAGTAAAGGGTAAGATGGGTGGTTTTGCTACTCTTTATGTTCAGGCTGGTGATGTAACTACATCTATTCCTGTAACAATTGACGTTGACCTCGCAGGCCTCGTAATCACAGGCGTGCCTACAGGTAAGGTCTACAAGGGTGACAGCTTCCAGCTTGGTGTTGACAAGGATCCTCTTGATGCAATTGACGTTCTTTCACCAGTTTGGAGCAGCTCTGACGAGTCAATCCTTATTGTTGACCAGAATGGTCTTGTAAATGCAGTAGGTGCAGGTACAGCTTCTATCACCGTAGAGTCTAATGGTTTCTCTACATCGGTAGAGTTCACTGTGAAGGTGATGACAACAATCGAGTTCCTCCCTAAATCGGCAACTTACACTACTGGTGACCTCACATTCACAGCGACAGGAAACGCTTCATTCTACAGCAGCTACTTCCGTCTGAGAAGCAACAACACATTGACATTCTCTGTTCCAGAGGGATTGAAGATCGCCGAGATCGTATTCACTCCTTACAGCTCTTCTTACCCATTGGCAGCGAATGTTGACAACGGTACATACAATGCTTCATCTTACACTTGGACAGGTGAAAGCCAGGAGGTAACATTCACTGTTACTACTTCATCTACTTACATGAGAGGTATCAAGGTTACTTATAAGGACTAATTACAGACCAGATAAGGTAATTTAAAATACTGAATGCGCCAGCCCCGTCAAAACGAGGCTGGCGTTTTTCATTTACGGGAATTAATTGTATATTTGTAGGTTGGCAGCAAAAGCGCCCAGACACACAGAAAACAATTGATAACCAAATTATAATGAAAAAACATCACTTACTTCTTTCAGCATTGCTGATTCTCGCCGGATGTGCCGGACAGAAGGCTGAAACGGAATTCACTTCCTATGTCGACATGAGCATTGGAACCGGAGGACACGGACATGTCTTCGTAGGAGCAAATGTACCTTTCGGAATGGTCCAGCTCGGACCGACAAGCATCCCACAGACCTGGGACTGGTGCTCCGGATATCATGACAGCGACTCTACAGTCATCGGATTCTCTCACACCCACCTCAGCGGAACAGGTATCGGAGACCTCTTCGACATCACAGTCATGCCTGTGACAGGAGATGTCAGCTTCGCACGAGGAGAGGAGGCTGATCAGAATTCAGGACTCTGGTCATATGCCGACAGATCGAAGGAGGTCAAGACTCCGGGCTACTACAGCGTTCCGCTCACACGCTACGGCATCACAGCCGAGCTTACAGCCACCAACCGCGTTGGTCTGCATCGCTACACATTCCCTGCATCAGACGAGGCTGCCATTGTGTTTGACCTCGAGAACGGAGGTTGCTGGGACAAGGCTACAGAGACTTTCATCGAGGCATGTTCCGAGAACGAGATCAGAGGATACAGATATTCAAGCGGCTGGGCAAATGCACAGAGGATCTATTTCCACGCGGAATTCTCTGAACCGTTCGAAAGCTTCAATGTGATCACCTCCGCAAACAAGGACGGAGACATGCTTCCTCTTTATGCACGCGCAGACTTCAACACAGAAGAAGGCGGACAGGTCATGCTCAAGGTGGGACTTTCCCCTGTAAGCATGGACGGAGCAAAGCAGAACATGGAAGCAGAACTTCCGGGATGGGAATTCGAAGCAGTTGCAGAAGCTGCAGAACAGCTCTGGAACGAAGAACTTTCAAAGATCGCCGTCGAGACAAAGGACGAAGAGGCGCTTAAGGTATTCTACACAGCCCTCTATCATTCGATGATCGCTCCTTCTACATTCTGCGATGCGGACGGTGCATACCGTGGAGCAGACGGCAAGGTATACGAGAATCCGGGCTATACTACCCACACTACATTCTCTCTTTGGGACACATACAGGGCAGCAATGCCTTTGTACAGCATCTTCCAGAGCGAAAGATATGTAGATTTCATCAACACTATGCTCAGCATCTACAAGGAGCAGGGCAAGCTTCCTGTATGGCACCTGCATGGCTGTGAGACTGACTGTATGGTAGGAAACCCCGGCATCCCGCCTGTAGCTGACGCTATCGTGAAGGGATTCGAGGGATTTGACTACGAGCTTGCTTTCGAGGCAATGAAGAATTCTGCAATAAAGGCTGACAGAGGACAGGAATTCCGCATGAAGCATGGATATATCCCATGTGACCTCTTCGGTGAATCTGTTGCATATGACCTTGAATATGCCCTTGCTGACGGTGCTCTCGCGAATGCTGCCAAGGTACTTGGCAAGGAGGCTGAATATCAGCATTTCCTCAACAGAAGCAAGTCATACGTATATCTTTTCGACCATGAGCTTCAGTTCCTCCGCGGAAAAGACAGCAAAGGCAATTTCCGCAAGGAATACAGTCCGTTCGCTTCTACCCACCGCGCGGATGACTACTGCGAAGGAAACGGATGGCAGTACACATGGCTCGTTCCTCATGACTTCAAGGGTCTTGTAAGCTGTTTCGGCAGCAAGGAGGCCTTCCTGAACAAGCTTGACGAGCTCTTCACCGTTTCATCTGTTGTCGAAGGCATGGAGACTTCTCCGGACATCTCGGGCCTCATCGGACAGTACGCCCATGGAAATGAGCCGAGCCACCATATTCTCTACTTCTACACTATGGCCGGACAGCCTTGGAAGACAGCAGACAAGGTACGCGAAGTCCTCGACATCATGTACAGCGCAGAGCCTGACGGACTTTCAGGAAACGAGGACGTTGGCCAGATGTCATCATGGTACATTCTTTCCGCTCTCGGATTCTACGAGGTTGAGCCTGCATCCGGACGTTACTGGTTCGGCACGCCTCTCTTCGACAAGGCTTCAATTGAAGTTGCAGGAGGCAGATTCAATGTCACTGCAGTCGGAAACAGCGACGAAAACAGATATATCCAGAGAATTACCCTCAACGGAAAGACATATACAAAGGGATATATCGAGTACAAGGATATCGCTGCTGGCGGAGAACTCGTGTTCACAATGGGTTCGGAGCCGAAAGTATGGTACTGCGCAAACGAGCCTGAGACATATGAAGACCAGCGTCCTGCAGAAGAGGACAGACTCTTCGTGTCGGAAGCTGTGGAGGCAGAGATCGAGCGCGTGTGCGCTATGCTTGAGAACCCACGCCTGAGATGGATGTTTGCAAACTGCTACCCGAACACAATGGACACTACCGTTCATCCGGTAGAAAGCACTGACGGCCAGCCGGATACATTCGTATATACTGGCGACATCCCTGCCATGTGGCTCCGTGACTCCGGTGCCCAGGTATGGCCATATGTCCGCTATGTCAACGAGGACGAGGCACTCAAGAACATGATTGCAGGAGTAATCAACCGCCAGTTCAAATGTATCTGCATTGACCCATATGCAAACGCATTCAACGTGGAGCCGCTCGGAGCTGCGAACAAGACAGACTGGCCGGAGGCTGACCCATATGTATTCGAGCGCAAATGGGAGATCGACTCTCACTGCTACCCTATCCGTCTCGCATATGAGTACTGGAAGACCAGCGGAGATACTTCAGTCTTCGGAGAGATCTGGGTAGAGGCCATGGGCAAGATCCTCGCGACTCTCAAGGAGCAGCAGCGCAAGGAAGGTCACGGAAGCTATGTATTCCTCCGCACCACTGACCGTCAGCTCGACACAAAATGCGTAGTCGGAAGAGGAAACCCTGTAAACCCTGTAGGTCTCATCGCATCGGCATTCCGCCCTTCAGACGACGCCACTACATTCGAGTTCCTCGTACCGTCTAACTTCATGGCTGTAAGCTCACTCCGCAAGGCAGCAGAGATCCTCACCACAGTCAACGGCGAGACAGAGATGGCTGCAGAGTGCACAGCTCTTGCAGACGAAGTAGCAAAGGCTCTCAAGGAATATGCAGTATATGACCACCCTGAATTCGGTAAGATCTATGCATTCGAAGTGGACGGTTTCGGAAGCCAGTTCCTCATGGACGACGCCAACGTTCCTTCACTCCTTGCAATGAGCTACCTCGGCGATGTTCCTGCAAACGACCCTATCTACATGAATACCAGAAAGTTCGTCTGGAGCGAGGCAAACCCTTACTTCCACCGCGGACCTGCAGGAGAAGGAATCGGCGGACCTCATATCTGGTCTGAAGTGATCTGGCCGATGAGCATCATGATGAAGGCTTTCACATCTGACTGCGACGACGAGATCCGCGACTGCATCTGCCAGCTCATGACCACAGACGCAGGAACAGGCTTCATGCACGAGTCCTTCCACAAGGACAACAGCGAGGTCTTTACCCGCGAATGGTTCGCATGGCAGAACACCCTCTTCGGCGAGCTCATCCTCAAGATCGTCAATGACGGCCGAGTACATGTATTGAACAGTATAATCTAATCATCCCGACCTTGTTCGGCAAGACAGATATGAAGAAATTATTTTACATCATTGCGGCCGTAAGCGTCCTTGCAGGCTGCTGCAGACAGGAGACAGAACTCGTGACTGATCCGGCTGACTATGTTTCAACCCTGGTCGGATCGCTTTCAGAGCATTCTTTCTCGACAGGAAACACTTATCCTGCAATCGCCCTTCCTTGGGGTATGAACTTCTGGACACCGGTTACCGGAGTCATGGGAGACGGATGGGCATACAGATATGACGCCCACCTCATCCGCGGTTTCGAGCAGACTCACCAGCCTTCCCCATGGATCAACGACTACGGCCAGTTCGCCATCATGCCGGTGCGCGACGCAAAGGCGGTTGACCAGGATTCACGCGCAAGCTGGTTCACTCATAACAGCGAGGTGGCAAAGCCATTTTACTATCAGGTCTATCTCGCAGACCACGACATCAATGCCGAGCTCGCCCCTACAGAAAGAGCGGCTTCCCTTCTCTTCACATTCCCTGAATCAGAGACTTCAGGTATCATCGTAGATGCCTACAATGAAGGTTCGTTCATCAAGGTACTTCCTGAAGAGAATGCCATCGTAGGATATACTACAAGAAACTGCGGCGGAGTTCCTGAAAACTTCCGCAACTGGTTCGTGGTGAAGTTCGACAAGCCTATCGAGGGTTACACAGTGTACGCAGGACCTTCAAAGGCACTCGCAGGAGCTGCTGAATTCGAGGGAGACCACGCTCTTGCAGCAGTAACATTCAAGACCGTACGCGGCGAGAAGGTAAACGCACAGGCTGCATCTTCATTCATTTCCCTCGAGCAGGCATGGACCAACTTCAAGGAAGTTGAAGGCAAGTCTTTCGCACAGGTAAAGGATGAAGCCAAGGAGCGCTGGAACGATGTTCTCGGACGCATCCAGGTGGGCGGAGGTTCTGAAGACCAGTACCGCACATTCTACTCATGCCTCTACCGAAGCACACTCTTCCCACGCAAGTTTTACGAGATAAACGAGGCAGGACAGCCAGTACATTACAGCCCGTACAACGGTCAGGTATGTGACGGCTATCTTTATACTGACACCGGATTCTGGGATACATTCCGTTGCCTCTTCCCTCTCCTGAACCTCGTATATCCTGACATCAATGAGGAAATGCAGCTTGGTTTCGCCAACATCGCACGCGAGAATGCATTCCTTCCTGAATGGTCAAGCCCGGGACACAGAGGCTGCATGGTAGGAAACAACTCCGCTTCAGTGGTGGCTGACGCAATCATCAAGGGCATCACTCCAGAAAGCGAGTGGCAGACACTCTACGACTGCATCGTATACGGAACAGAACATGTACACCCTGAAGTAAGCTCGTCAGGAAGACTCGGTCACGAGTATTACAACTCAATCGGATATGTGCCTTACAATGTAGGCATCCATGAAAATGTAGCCCGCACACTCGAGTACGCTTATGACGACTGGTGCATCCTCCAGCTTGCAAAGAAGCTCGGACGCCCCCAGGAGGAGCTCGACAAGTGGGAGCAGCGTTCAAACAACTGGAAGAATGTATTCGACCCATCTCACAACCTTATGCGTGGCCGCAACCTTGACGGCAGCTTCCAGGAGCCGTTCAGCCCTTACAAGTGGGGTGACGCCTTCACAGAAGGAAACGCTTGGCATTATACATGGTCTGTATTCCACGATGTGGAAGGCCTTAAGGAAAGCATGGGAGGCAACGACAACTTCACAGCAATGCTTGACTCTGTATTCGTTGTTCCACCTATCTACGACGACAGCTATTATGGATGGCGCATCCACGAGATCACTGAAATGCAGGTGGCTAACATGGGTAACTATGCCCACGGTAACCAGCCGGCACAGCATATGATCTACCTCTATGACTGGACTGACCAGCCTTGGAAGGGCCAGAAGTGGATCCGCGAGGTGATGGACCGCCTCTACAGCGCAAGACCTGACGGATACTGCGGTGACGAGGACAACGGACAGACATCAGCATGGTATATTTTCTCTGCTCTCGGATTCTACCCTGTATGTCCTGCATCTGACGAATATGCGATCGGTACTCCATATTTCCAGAAGGCTGTCATCAACCTTGCAAACGGACAGTCTGTGGTCATCAACGCAGCTGACAACGGCACCGAGACTCCATACATCAGCAGCATGAAGTTCAACGGAAAGGCTCATAAATCTAACTTCCTCAACCACAGCGAGCTGGTTAAGGGCGCAAAGATCGACTTCACTATGTCATCCGAGCCTCTGAAATAATTTCCTGCAAAGGACATAAAAGCTGAATGCCCGTGCAGCCAGACGGTTGCACGGGCATTCAGCTTTTCTTATCGTATATCTGTCTTATTCGAATGAAATCTTCTGCTCCACGAGGTCAAGCAGGTCATCGATCTCCTCATAGGAGCGCGCTGTGGTAAGGATAGTGAAGAGCTGGCTTCTTCCTTCCGAACCGACTTCCGCACATATGAAATTACATGCGAGATTGTCCTCTGTAGGCACTTCAAAGCCGAATCCTACAGTTCCGAGGAAGTCGTATTCACATATAGGGTCCTCATCGTCTGCTGCTCCTGTCTCTCCGATCAGTTCTTCATAAGTGTCGCTGGCTTCCATGAATGTATCCGATCCTTCCGGCATCGGTCCATAGCTGATGACTATCGATCTCGGATCACCGTCGACAGCAGAAATGTCGATCATAGAGCACACCCTGCCGTCAGGCTCTGTATATGTCTGGGTAACGGCTTCCCATATTTCCGGAATCTCCATCCTGATTCCACCGAATACCACCGGTTTCAATGCTATTTCGCTCATATTGATATGTATTAAAGGATTCAACTTGTTTTCAGACAAACAATGAAAGGTTTTCAAAGCCTGGCTTCAGCTCGCCTTTTTCTATGCGGTGTATGATTTCCACAACCTTGTCATTCATCGGAGTCGGGAATCCGACCATGCGGCCATAATCGGAAACAGCTCCATTGATCGCATCCACCTCGGTCAGCTTGCCCTTCTCTATATCCTGAAGCATACTTGCCTTGAGTTTCGCATGCTTTCTGATCGCAATCGGGATTATCATGAATGCGAATGCACGCTTGAGTGGGTTGCTATAGTCAAGAAGCTTTACGATGTCCTTGCCCTGCACAGGCTCGATGCGGATTCCTCCGGTGCGGCAGACATCAATGCATTCCTTTATCAGCTTCTGCACTACCCTGCGGGACTCCTTCGGTCCTGCAGCTTCACCGAATGTACATCCGAGAACAGCGCTCATGCCGGAAAATGCGGCATTTATAAGAAGCTTGCTCCAGCGGGTTCCGATGAAGTTTTCCTCCACATCGACAGTTCCCATATGTTCGAGCAGTTCCTTGACCTTGGCAAAATGTCCGCTGTGCCTTTGCGAAACTGCACCGAGAGAGAAGGAGAGGGCATCCGGAGAACTGGTCAGTTCGCATACACCGGGACCCTGCATAGTCGCTCCCCATGCCACTGTACAGCCAAGAACCCTTTCCTCCCCAAGCACCTTCGCAATCTGCATTTCCGGAAGACCGTTCTGAAATGTCACCAGCACGCCGTCATCAGCGAGATAGTTCTTGAGCATCTGGACCGTTTCCGCATTGTTCTGCTGTTTGGTCATAAGGAAGATTATGTCATATGTGCCGGACATTTCCGCCGGTGTGTATGCCGTTACCTGCTGGGTGAACTGCACCGTTCCCGTTACCTGGGCTCCCTTTGACTGTAGTGCCTCGACATGAGCCTTGTTCCTGTTTATGAGATCGACCGGAACACCGGCCCTGGTGATATAGGCGCCTAATATCGTGCCTAACGAGCCGGCACCGTAAATTGCAAGTTTCATAGTATTTTTCTTTAGCTTTATTTATCTGACTGACTGGCAAGACCCTGAAGATCTGTTCCTGCAGGGCTCTGGAAGACCTTCAGACCAAACATATGGAGCATGGCAAGCACATGGTCGAAGACCTCCGCCTGAAGGTGTTCATATTTCAGCCATGCAGTATCTGCCGAAAAGAAGTACAGTTCCACAGGCATTCCCTGCGCTGTCGGCTGAAGCTGGCGGACTGTCATTATCATTTCCTGATTGACCTTCGGATGATTACGGAGATAGTGCTCGAGATAATGACGGAATATATAGAGATTCACCTCTTCCCTGCCGGTAGCTTCGAATCCCTCCATCCACGGCTGCTTTCTGTAATCTTCCATTTCCTCCGGAGTGCAGAAACGAACCGTATTCATGTCTATATTTATCGAACGCTTCACCCTCCTTCCTCCGATGTCGAACATTCCGCGCCAGTTCTGGAACGAGTCGTTCACCAATGCGTATGGAGGTACGGTGACGATGGTCTTGTCCCAGTTCCTTACCTTGACAGTAGTCAACGTCACCTCCATCACATCGCCGTCAGCACCATATTTCGGCACGGTGATCCAGTCTCCCGGACGAAGCATATCATTGGCCATCAACTGAATACCTGCCACAAGTCCTCTGATGGTATCCTGAAACACCAGCATCAGGATCGCAGTTCCCGCACCAAGACCGGTAAGTATGGCCACAGGGCTCTTGCCTATGAGAGTGCTGATGACAATGATGGCTCCGATGCATACCGCGACAAGCTTCATCATCTGATAAAAACCTTTCAGAGAATGACCCTTAAGCTTCTCATGCTCGTTTGATATTGCATAAAGCGATGATATGAATGTACATACCAGCTTAACACTGACAATCGTGATATAGACAAGAGTCATCTTCAGCAAAAAGTCCATGAAGGCAGGATAATCCTGAAGAATCAGCGGAATAACCACATACACCGTTATGGGAAAGATCAGCCGGCAGGCATCCAGAAGCACATCATCACTCAAAAGATGATCATCCCAGACCGACTCTGTCTTCGCAGTCAGCCTGCGTATTCCCGGAATGACGATTTTCCGGCACACCCTGTCTATGATAAACGCCAGCAGCAACAGGCCTGCTACTGCTCCGACCCGCACAATCCACTGCGTGCTCTCTCCAGCCAGCCCCCACTGCTCCATCCATCCGAAAAGTCCATTATTTATATTTTCCATATGTAATATTACATTATGAGGGCCCGTTCAAGCCAATATCACGCCCCCTGTTTTGCATATAGTCTGCAATATAGGAATAATTTGCCAAGTAAATACAATAATGCCCCGAAAGTCACCATATGACTTTTCGGGGCAAAATGAGTTTTCAAAAGGATGGCACTACAAGGCCTTTACATCGTCCATGGACAAACCGGTAATCGAAGCAACATCCTCGACAGACATTCCTTTCTTCAAAAGATTATGTGCAACAGCCTTTATTGTTTCTTCTCTACCTTCTTCCCATCCCCTCGCAAAACCTTCTGCAAGTCCAGCAGCATGACCTTTTTTCTCGGCTTCTTCTGCAGCCGTATGAATGGTATTGTAGTAATCGCCCATATTATCAAGTGATTTTTTATACTGTTTAAGTTCCTCCGCCGTAAATTTACCAATTTCCGCCAGCAAAAACAAACGAGTGAACAACGGATCACCAAATTCAGACGGAATTTCAACCATCTCATGCATGTGCTTCAGGAGATACATCCATTTGTCGAATACCGTATCGAGTTCCCAGATACGCTTGTTGAATCTTCCCAACTCGAGAAAGACAAACCTCAACACATCAGTCATCACCTCGTGACTGAAATCCTCACGAAGTCGATAGGATGAGCAACACATATCTTCTGGCCATGAAGAAGAATGCTCGAAACGGAAGTTCAATATAGCCACCACCGTGACCGGTTTCAGATCATAGTCCCATTGATACTTGGCATTATCATCAGGGTTATCAGATTTTTCCTTTATATAAAGTTCCCTGGCATGCCTTCCTTGCTCGTTAATGGGATATGATGTATAATACAGTGCACGCTTACGGAAATGACGCTGGTGAGCACGTTGCATCTCTATTATGAAGCTTTTGCCATCCTTACATCGGCATGAGATATCGAATACGGCCTTGCGGTCTTCTTCAGTATCTCCCAGATGCTCGGTCGGAATGAAGTCGACATCAACAATTTCAGCATCTTCAAGAATCATGTTCAGAAATCCTATCAGTACATCCTTGTTAGCCTCGCTGCCGAAAAGCCTCTTAAACATGAAGTCACACAGCAGTTCAGCATACTGCTGTCCGCTCCTTCTCACTGATTTTGCATTCTTCGTCTCCATAAACAATCATTTTACACACAGCAAAGTTCCACAGACTTATCCGTGTAACGAAATTTTATGAGCTTATATGAAAAAAACGGCCTTTCACATCACTGGAAGGTCGATTAAGGATTGAAAAATTATTCAATATTTTAAAATGTCAGATAAATTTCCGATGTTCAGATGCCCGGTCAAGTCGAGCATGACGGAGACGAAGGGCTGACGGGAAGGATATGATTTAATTTCGTGCGGAATTGGATTTAGAGAAAAATTGAGTATCTTTGAGAGATTAAATGACTAATACAAGAACAATGGAAAAGAAACTTAAAATTGCAGGCAATCCTATGCCGGACATGCCTTGGGAAGACCGTCCCGAGGGATGCAAGAATGTAATGTGGAGATATTCGGCAAATCCGGTTATTCCGCGTGATCTTCTTCCTGATTCAAACAGTATATTCAACTCGGCAATCGTTCCTTTCGAAGACGGATATGCAGGAGTATTCCGTGTAGATGACACCAACATCAGAATGACCCTCCATGCAGGTTTTTCAAAGGACGGAATCAACTGGGAACTTAACCCTGAAACAATCAAGTTCGAATGCGACATCCCTGAAGTGGGTGAATGGGTATACGGATATGACCCGCGCGTCTGCTGGATCGAGGACAGATATTATGTGACATGGTGCAACGGCTACCACGGCCCTACCATCGGCATCGCATGGACAAAGGACTTCAAGACCTTCCATCAGCTTGAGAACGCATTCCTTCCTTATAACAGAAACGGAGTCATGTTCCCTCGCAAGATCAACGGCCGCTATGCAATGCTTTCACGTCCGTCTGACACAGGCCACACTCCATTCGGAGACATCTTCTATTCAGAATCACCTGACCTCGAATTCTGGGGACACCACCGCCACGTGATGGCACCGTCTGACTTCGAGAAGAGCGCATGGCAGTGCTGCAAGATCGGTGCAGGCCCTACTCCTATCGAGACTTCAGAGGGATGGCTCATGTTCTACCACGGTGTTCACCGCACATGCCAGGGATATAACTACTCATTCGGAGCAGCCCTTCTCGACCTCGAGCAGCCTTGGAAGGTAATCGCGAGAACAGGCCCTTACCTCCTCCATCCGGAGACTCTCTACGAGTGCACAGGTGATGTTCCTAATGTATGTTTCCCTTGCTCAGCACTCCATGATCCTGAAACAGGACGCATCACTGTCTACTACGGATGCGCTGACACAGTAGTTGGAGCATGCTTCGGATATATCGACGAAATCATCGATTTCATAAAGAAGACAAACATCGAATAAGCTTAAGATGCATAGATTCAAAACACTTTTCGCCACCTTGGCCATGACGCTTTGCATAACAGCGTCAGCCAAGGTGGTTGACTTTGTCAACCCTTTTGTTGGAACGACAAACTTCGGAACCACAAATCCAGGAGCCATCTGCCCTAACGGAATGATGTCCGTGACCCCTTTCAATGTGATGGGATCGGACCTTAATGTATACGACAAGGACAGCAGATGGTGGTCTACACCGTACTGCTATGAAAACAAATTCTTTACGGGTTTCTCTCATGTCAACTTGAGTGGAGTCGGCTGTCCGGAACTCGGACTCGTGCTCACAATGCCTACTACAGGCGAAGTTCAGCCTGACCACCATATCTACGGAAGCGAATACACCGGAGAACATGCGGAACCAGGCTATTATACATGCGACCTTCTTTCATACGGAATCAAGGTGGAAGCCAGTGCTACTGCACGTACCTCTGCGGAAAGATACACCTTCCCTGCAGGACGCAGCAATATCCTTGTCAATCTCGGCGAGGGACTCACCAACGAGACAGGAGGATGGCTCCGCAGAAAGAGCGAGACAGAAATCGAAGGTATGAGACTCGCGGGTACATTCTGCTACAACCCGCAGGCTGTCTTCCCTATGTACTTCGCCATCCGCATCAGCAAGACTCCGTCACAGGCAGGATTCTGGAAGAAGCAGCCGGCAATGAAGGGAGTTGAGGCTGAATGGACCCCTGACAACGGAAAATACAAGATCTACACCAAATACGGCCGCGAGATTGCCGGAGACCAGATCGGCTATTTCTTCAGTTTCGAGACTGCTGAAGGCGAGCAGGTGGAGCTTCAGATGGGCGTGTCTTTCGTAAGCTGCGAAAACGCATGGGAGAATCTCGATGCGGAGCAGGAAGGATTCGCTTTCGACAACGTGCGTGAAGCGGCTTCTGCAAGCTGGGAGTCAGATCTTTCACGTATTCTCGTCGAGGGCGGCACAGATAAGGACAAGGAAGTGTTCTACACTGCATTGTACCACGCCCTCATCCATCCTAACATCGTCAATGACGTGAACGGAGAATACCCTCTTATGGAGAACAGCGGCGTCGGCCGTGTACCGGAAGGGGAAAACAGATATACAGTATTCTCATTGTGGGACACATACCGCAATGTTCACCAGCTCATGTCTCTCGTATATCCGGAGAAGCAGGTGGACATGGTACGTTCTATGATCGGCATGTACAAGGAATGGGGCTGGATGCCTAAATGGGAGCTTTACGGACGCGAGACATTCACAATGGAGGGAGACCCTGCAATCCCTGTCATCACAGACACATGGCTCAAGGGTATCCGCAACTTCGACATCGACACAGCATATGAGGCTTTTGTCAAGTCAGCAGATACTCCTGGCGCACAGAATCTCATGAGACCGGACGTAGATCCGTACATCGAAAGAGGATATGTTCCTCTCGGATACTATGCAGCCGACCTTTCAGGTGACAACTCGGTTTCTCATGCACTCGAATATTACATCGCAGACTATGCCCTCTCACTCCTTGCGACAGACCTCGGCAAGGGAGAGGATGCACAGAAGTACTACCAGCGTTCGCTCGGCTACAAGAACTATTACAGCCAGGAATCCGGCACGCTCCGTCCTGTGACAATGGAAGGAAAGTTCCTTGAGCCGTTCGACCCTAAGCAGGGTGAGAACTTCGAGCCTGTACCTGGTTTCCACGAAGGAAGCGCATGGAACTACACATTCTTCGTTCCGCACGATGTATACGGACTTGCCAAGCTCATGGGAGGCAACAAGGCATTCGTGAAGAAGCTTCAGAGAGTGTTCGACGAAGGACTCTATGACCCTGCAAACGAGCCTGACATAGCATATCCTTATCTTTTCAGCTATTTCAAGGGCGAAGAGTGGAGAACACAGGAAATGGTTGCAAAGCTGCTTGACAAGCACTTCACCACCCTTCCTGACGGAATCCCTGGAAATGACGACACAGGAACAATGTCGGCATGGGCAGTCTTTTCGATGATGGGATTCTATCCTGACTGCCCTGGCAATCCGTCATACACGCTCACTGTTCCGAGATTCGACAGCGTGACGATCACACTCAATCCGGAACTCTGCGGCGGAAAGGACAAGCTTGTCATCACCACTGAAGGAAGCGGAAAACGCATCAAGGGAATGAGACTCGGTGGCAAGTCATATGGCAAGTATCGCATAAGCCATAAGGACCTCACAGAGGCAGGAACCCTCAAAATCACAAAGAAATGAGACTGACAGTCAGACTTCTGGCGATAGCTGCAGCCGTCTTCTTTTCCTCATGCGAGGAAAAGGAGGCGGTACAGCCTGGTGCAGGCATCACATCCTTCAGCTTCCTGAAGGAGAATAATCCGTCGTTGACGGAAGATGTCACATGTACCGTAAACGAAGACGGCACTATTACCGGAACCTTCAACGACAGACTCTCTGACTATTTCCTGAAGGCGAGCTTCGAACTTGACGCAGAGTATGCTTCAGTCAATGGAGCCGTACAGCAGAGCGGAGTGAGCAAGAACAACTACGCGAAGGAAGTAGTTTATGAAGTAAAGCTCAAGGACGGCACTTTCAAGACACAGACAGTGAGGATGAAGTGCAAACCGGCTCCGCAGGTCCCTGTAATCAGGATTACTACGGAAAACGGAGCGCCCGTCGTTGACAAGAAGAACTATATAAAGGGAACTGTAGTCATCGAGGATCCGGCAGGAATGTATTGGGACACTCCGAGACTCGAGCTCAAGATGACGAAGGACGGAATCCGCGGACGAGGCAATTCGACATGGGACATGCCGAAGAAGCCTTACAAGATGAAGTTCGACAGCAAGGTCAGCATCTTCGGACTGGGAGAGGACAAGGAATGGGTCATCCTCGCCAACTATGCGGACAAGACTCTGTTGCGCAATGTCGTGGCGATGAAGCTGTCTGAAATAGTGGGCATGCCTTGGACTCCGGCTATGCTTCCGGTGGAGGTATATCTGAACGGCAGCTATCTCGGATGCTACACATTCTCCGAGCATAAGAAGGTATCGGAGCACAGGGTGGATCTTGACATTGTCGGAGAATCTGACAACTCTGGAGACGCCGTGACAGGAGACTACTATATGGAGATCGAGCAGAATCAGGACGAGACAACATGCTTCTACACACAGGTATGCGGTATTCCGATGATGTTCAGTGACCCGGAAGTTCCTACTGATGCACAGCTTCAGTATGTGAAGGAATACTTCAGACAGGCCGAGACAGCATTAAGAAGCAGTAATTTCACAGACCCTGACACAGGCTGGCAGAAATATATCGACATCGAGACTTTCGCAAAGGCTTATCTCGTAAATGAGCTGACGAAGAACATCGACGGCAACATGAGGAAGAGCTCGTTCATCACCAAAAAGAAGAACGAAAAGCTTCAGATGTATCATCTGTGGGACTACGACCTCGCTCTCGGAAACTGCAACTATCTGGACGACGAGTTCGGAGCGTCTGACGGTCCGGAAGGATGGTTCATCAAGGATTACACATGGGCAAGATATTCTCCTCTGGGATATCATCACCAGTGGTTCACTATCCTTACAAAGGACCCTGCATTCTGCGCCAAGGTAAAGGAGCTCTGGAACACTCATTACGACGAGCTGAAGAACATTCCGGGCTTCATCGACCAGATGGCAACATACATGAAGGATGCCCAGAAGAGGAACTTCGAGAAGTGGAACATCCTCAACACTCATGTATGGCCGAATGTAGTGGTTACGGGAAGCTATCAGGGAGAGATCGACTACCTCAAGAGTTTCTACAGCTCCCGTTTCAACTGGCTTGACGGCAGGATCAATGTGCCTCAGGGCGAGACATTCAAGTAAAAGCAATAATCATAAAAAAACAGATATCATGTATCCATTAAAATTCAAGACAATCTTCAAGTCAGTCGTATGGGGCGGCGAGAAGATAGCTCCTTTCAAGGGAGTGGAGACAGACCAGCACAACATCGGAGAGAGCTGGGAGCTTTCAGGCGTAAAGGGCAATGAGTCCGTAGTTGCTGAAGGTGCTCTTGCGGGCAAGACCATCACAGAGCTTGCAGAGGAATACAAGGGACAGCTTCTCGGTGAGAAGGTATATGCAAAGAACGGCACCGAGTTCCCTCTTCTCATCAAGTTCATCGACGCACGTGACGACCTTTCGATCCAGGTTCATCCTGATGATGCACTTGCAGGCGAAAGACACAACGGCTCGAAGGGCAAGACCGAAATGTGGTATGTAGTGCAGGCTGACGAGAAGGCTCACCTCATGTCGGGTCTCACAAAGCATATCACTCCAGAGGAGTATGCTGCTAAAGTTGAGGACAACACAATCACAGAAGTCCTTCATGACTATAATGTACAGGCAGGAGATGTATTCTTCCTCCCTGCAGGACGTATCCACAGCATCGGAACAGGCTGCTTCATCGCAGAGATCCAGCAGACATCCGACATCACCTACCGTATCTATGACTTCGGACGAGTAGGCCTCGACGGAAAGCCACGCGAACTCCACACAGAGCTCTCAAAGGCAGCCATCGACTACACCGTTCTCGAGGACTACAAGACAGCATATGAGGACGTGAAGAATGCGGAAAACGAGATCGTTTCATGTGAGTATTTCACTACATCGATCTACGATCTCACAGAGCCTGTCAAGGCACCTGTCAAGGCCAATGATTCATTCCTCATCGTCATCTGCGTCAAAGGAAACGGTTCCCTTACAGATGCAGAAGGCAATACAGTAAGCCTCCGTCAGGGCGAGACCGTGCTGATTCCGGCATGCACAGAGTCAGTGACATTCACTCCTTCAGCTGAAGGCATGAACCTGATAACCAGTTACATCAGATAATCTCTGATCGGCTTATACCTTATATTCCGATACCGTTCTGCGAAAAACAGGGCAACCCTTGCAGGACGGTACAATTCACATCAAATCGGCAGCTGATGTAGATGACATGCCACCCCCGGCCAGGGGGTGCTCGCCCGAAGGAAGAGCGGGGGTCATCGGAATCAGCTGCCGATTTGATTGTAATGTCATTCTAATGGAAGAAGTCTCCCGATGAGAATCTGCGGCGTTCTCCGTCCGGCATTATCCATCCGGCCTCCAGAATACCTCCGCTATGATCGAAATATCTTGCCTCAACCTCATGAAGACCCTTCTTCAGAGCTGCCTGGCCGCTTCTTTCCACTCTGGAATGTGGTCCGTCACTATCTACCACCATCTGACCGTCGACCCTGATATATGACCCGTCATCGGAATATGTATAGAAAGAATATATGCCGTCTTCAGGTATATTTATATAACCTGTGAATATAAGGCCGATATTGCCCTTC
Organism: Bacteroidales bacterium; assembly: GCA_017550025.1. Classification (GTDB taxonomy): domain Bacteria; phylum Bacteroidota; class Bacteroidia; order Bacteroidales; family UBA932; genus Cryptobacteroides. The sequence goes on from JAFYLU010000072.1 coordinate 28,007, forward strand.
ACTTGTTCAGGAATATATATTCCTTCCGTAATATAGGATGAGTTGAAAGCTGCGGTCTCTATGCTGTCACAGAGTTCTCCCCTGTATTCATACCAGTCCGCCTTGAGTCCGGCGTCCAGAGAATCGTCAGCTGTCTGAACGGAATCAATGTATTCTGCAGGACAATAGCACGCACGATAAATATCTCCGGGCATGCCCGCTGAAGTATAAGACCTGAAGTGAAGTACACATTCTTCAGTCACCGTAAGCGGGCCTTCATATATGGGAGAATCAGAATGCGGTACAGAACCGTCTGATGTATATCTCACAAGCAGGTCGGCAAAAGGCTTGACCACCTCGACCTCAACCGAATCTATGAAGACATTCCTGTCGCAGAAGCCTGAAATATCCGGTATGCGGTAATTCAATCCCTGATCATCAAAATCGCGGATATGCTTCATGACGCGGGACTCAAAATCCGTGAAGTCCTTATGTTCAGGCTGCGACCATGCGTTCTCGCTCACGGCGAAAAGGCGCGGGAAAATCCTTCCGGATGCATTTGCAAAGGACGGGCACAATTCAGTCCAAAGATGGGCCTGGATTCCAAGAACCCTGTCCTGATATGCCTCCAGTCCGTCCATTACAGGGTCCCAACAGTAGACTTTTGCAAGAGAGTTCCTGTTCTGGTCACCGGAAAGATAAAGATATTCCGAAGAACTGATTATCAGATCATGTCCGGCTTCTGCTGCGGCATTCCGGGTATCCGGTCTCCAGCCTCTCCACCACATCACGACCGCATCTTCGGGAGCATCTCCTGACACGATCTCATCCCATCCGATCATGACCTTACCGTTTTCAGAGAAGAAATCATGCATCTCCGATACAAACCATCCCTGAAGGGCAGTCTCATCCTCAAGACCGAGATTCCTGATTCTTGCCTGGCATTTCGGGCAATTCTTCCAATGAAGCTGCTCGACCTCGTCTGCTCCGATATGCACATACTTGTATGGGAAGAGCTCAAATACTTCCTTGTAAACATTCTTGGCAAATGTCAGGAGACCGTCATTACCCGGACATAGGGGCACAGAGAAATTATTTCCCCATTTTGCGACACCGCCGCAGCTCAATTCCGGGAAGGATTCCACGACCTTCAGAGAATGACCGGGCATATCTATCTCCGGAATGACTTCGATGCCCAGAGAAGCTGCAAAACCCACTATTTCGCGGATTTCATCCTGCGTATAATAACCGCCATATCCTTTGTCTGTGATCTTTGACGGATCCAGAACAAAGCTTGGATCATCCGTATTCAAGGCAATATCTGCGCATCTTACGTCATGGCCGTGCCTGTTATGGTCTCTCCACGCTCCCTGCTCTGTCAGCTGCGGATATGCCTTGATCTCTATTCTCCATCCCTGGTCGTCGGTGAGATGCCAATGGAATCGGTTGAACTTGTATTGAGCCATTTTCAGAAGTATGGTCTTCACCTCATCCACCGAGAAGAAGTGACGGGAGACATCAAGCATGAAGCCACGCCATTCAAACCGTGGCGAATCACATATGCGGGAAACCGGAATCTTTCCGTCCGAAATCATCTGACACAATGTAGCGAAAGCATATACTGCCCCCGGATATGAACCCGTACTTATGAGGATCTTGTTTTTCCTGACATCCAGAACATAATCACCATCATTCAGGCATTGATCGTAAGATATGACCATATCGCCGTGATCCCTGACCTGCAGACGGGCAGAAGGAAGGGATGCACCGACAAAATCCTCAAGCGCGAGATACGAAGAATCCGGGCAGGCTATCACCGGGTCTGATGGAAGCATATGGTATCCGTTGCCCATTTCAACATGTTCCGGCATCGGAATAAGGGCTGGCATATCGGTACGGGCACACGAAGAGAATGCAAGGACCGACAGAACTATAATAAGGCGGTAGAGCTTTTCCATAGGAATATTATTGCATATTGACAACTTCCGCATCCAAGGTGATGAGCTGGTCTGCTGTCTTTTCTTCATTTTCCATCAGATTGCAAAGACGTGCCAACGCCTCGCCACATATCCTTTCGATAGGCTGACGGATATGAGGAATCTGAGGTTCGAACATGTCATATACATCGGAGTTGTCAAAACCGACCAGATGTATGTCCTGTTGCATCCTTATTCCCATTGAGAAGAGTTTCTTTATCGCAGCAATCGCCAGCGAGTTTGTTGCAAATACCAGCCCCTCCACACCACGCGCGATCAGACCCGGAACCATCTGTTCCGTCGCATCGGATACTTCCTCGAACGGGATTCTATGTATCCTTATATCATCAGGACAAACGCCCAATTCCAGCATCCTGTCCCTGAAACCGGCTTCGCGGTCAGATATGCTGGATACTCTCATGGTATATGAAAGCATCTCTATTTTTCTTAAACCCTTGCCCGCGAGAATCTCTACAGCCTTCTTAATCGCCGCCCTATTGTCCAGGACCACCTTTGGCACTGCAACATCCACATCCTTTCTGTCCATGATGACCAAAGGGATGTTAAGGTTCCGTATATGCCTGAGAGTGCCCTCCGAACCTTCACATGGCACCACAATGAAGCCCTCGACTCCTTTGTCTATAAAGGAACGGACTACCCTGTCAAGCTTCTCGGCACATTCGTCAGTACTTCCGAAAAGCATGGTATAGCCCTTGCGGAAGGCTTTTTCCTCCAGCTGCTTGGCTATTTCTCCGTAAAACACATTGGAAATGTCTGAAAGAACAGCCCCGATAACCCTCGACTTTCCGCTGCGCAGGATTCTGGCAGCGGCATTCGGCTGATAGTTGAGCCTGCGGGCAACCTCAAGTATCCTGTCCCTTGTGGTCTGATTTACACGATACTTCTGCTTTCCGTCCTCACCGATGCGGTTATTCATGACGAATGACACCAAGGCAATGGAAACGCCGGCCTCCGCAGCAATATCCTTTATAGTTACATTCTTCGGCATAATATATAGGTCAGAATAGGTATGAATGCAAAGGTAACAAATTGAAAATTAAAAAGAAAGGATTTTTGCTAAAACCTTTTATCATGTAAGTACCCAAAAGATTCACCGAGCACTTCACACAAAAAAAGGACGGAGCCGAAGCTCCGCCCTCCTCTTCATTGTATGATTACTTTGGGCTCACGCCTTAGTTTCCGCTGAAATCGTTGAAGCTGTCGTTCTTCCAACCAACGTAAGCACTTACGTCTGCTGAAGTCATTGAGCTCTCATCATCACAACGAGTTGTCTTAGAGAAGTCGATGTTCTCACCACGACCTGTCTTCTCAACAAGGATATGGCCAGCTGCATCATCCATTGGCCAGAAATGCTGGAGACCATAGCCTGCATTTGAAATGAATGCACTATTCATTGTACGGTAAGTGTAGTTCTTGATGTAGTTCTCTCTAAGAGCTGTATTCCATACAGAAACATACCAGAGACGACCCTGGAATGCAGAACCGTTACGCCAGTTAGCACCCCATGATGAGTTGAACTCGAGAGCCTGGAATGTTGCTGGGTAACCTGCACAAGACTTCATCTTCTCCTTCTCCTCTGCAGAAAGTACATACTCGGCAACCTTCTGCTTCTCAAGGAAGAGCTGATACTTGTTGTTATCGAATCGAAGAGCAACATGATACCACTTCTTAGCCTCAAGAACTGGAGTGTAAAGCTTAACGCGGGCACCGTCTGGTCCTACGAACCACTCAAGGCTCTGCTCACCACTCTTCTCACCGATACGGAGCATGTTGATCCACTTCTCGTTTGCGTCAGCAAAGTCACCGATACGCATCTTGTTGTCAGAGTCAAACTCATCGATGAACATGTGGAAGATATAAGTGTAACCGTTAGAAAGGCTCAAAGGCTTCTGGAACATATACCATGTAGACATGTTATAGTCACCGAGGTAGAGTGCCGAGAAGAAGTTCGAGCTTCCCTCAATATTCTTAACGTTTACATGGATGTATGAAATGCCGCAGTCTGGTGAGAGTGTTGCATCTCCTACATTTGTAACCTTCACAGGAATGAGGTATCCGTTAGAGTCAAGAAGCTTCGCCTGATCCTCCTTAGAGATTGATACTGTAGCCGTTGTAGATGTAGCATTCTTCTCCATTGTTGCAGCAGAGATAGAAACTGTCACATCTGAAGGAACCTGTACATAGCTTGTCCCATTCTCGGCATTGTAAGCAGCAACAAGAGCAGGATCGTGTACGAGTGTCACATCAAATGGAAGGAATGCTTCCTCTGTACCAGAGATTGTGATAGTCTTGTTCATGTCTACAGAGAGAGTCTCAACTGAACCGTCCTCACCGTGGTAATGCTTGAGCTCGAATGTTGAAGTTGAGCCCTTCACTGTAACCACGTTGTCAGCAGGGTTGATTGTCTCTGTAAGAGCAGTAAGGTAAGCGGCATTAGAGTTTGAGCTGACCTTGACCACAGATGCAGATGCAATACGGAAGATTGCCTGATACTTGAGGTCAACAAGCTTTGCAAAATCTGCATTAGCGACAGTTACATTGACAGCTACCTCCTTCTGACCGGCAGGGATAGTCACATTCTCATTGAACTTGAGGACACCTGCAGGGAAAGCAGTGCAGTCATCATCGATTGCTGCATTATCAAGAGCAAGAACAACCTCTACATCTGACTTCTGCACCTTAGTAAGGGCAACAGTCACAGTAGTGGCAAGTTCACCCATTTCTCCGATAGGAGTATGGAAGACTTCGCAAGTTGTGCCGGCATACTTCGCCTCGGTACCGTCAACGATATAGGCAAAGTCTCCTACCACACCCTTGATGTCAGCTTCCTCTTTCTGCTGGCAGGCAGCAAGACCGAGAGCGGCAGCTCCAAGAAGAAGCAAATATTTAAATGTGTTTTTCATTTCTTTTCAAAAATTAATTAGTTGAGACATTTGTTCTTATCATCGAACACCCATCCTGCTTCAACATATGAAGAGTTGTCGAATGAGTTAAGTACGCCATTCTCCTTGTTGTCACGTACAGTCTGCGACCAGTCCATATCGTAACCGTTTCCGGTTGCATCGTGGAAGATATGACCCTCACCCTCGTTCATTCTCCAGTAAGCCTTGAGGCCCTCTGCAGTAGTAGCGTCAACTGCGCAAAGACCGAGCTGAAGCTCACCGGCAGAAAGTGCGCGATCCCAAACGCGGATCTCAGCAACACGACCGAGGAATCTCTGCTTCTGCGGATAACCGCCACCCCATGACATACCGAGCTCGAAACGCTGGAATACATTAGAGCAGTCTGCACCAAGCTCGCTGTCAAGAACACCGTTCACATAGAACTTGAGGGCTGAACCGTCGAAAGCAAGTGAAAGAGTATACCATGTATTGACCTCGAAACGAGTCTTTGAGATGATGTTTCCGCCTGGAGACACGATCTGGAGTGAGTTGATATCCTGACCGTTCTCACCGAAACGAAGCATCATTGATCTTGACTCATCCTTTGAAGTGAATGAGCAGAGACGAGAGATAGGCTCGCTACCAGCGTGGTACTGGTGGATCATACACTTGATCTCATATGTATAGGTAGGAAGCTCCATAGCCTTCTCATCAGGGAAGATGAAGTTAGAATACATAGAGTAGTTGCTGATGTCAAGACATGCGAAGTCCATGATTGTAGCAAGACGGATGTAAAGAGTTCTTGAAGCCTCAACTACATCGATACCGCCACCCTTTACAGCTGTGATGGTTACAGGAACCACATAGATTCTACCGTCCTGGAAAGCATCTCTTGAAACAATGCTGAAAAGTGATGTCTCTGAAGATGTCTTGCCTTTCTCGATAACCACCTCGTTTGTAGTAAGCTTTGTCGCATTGTCAGGAAGAGCATAGTAGCTTGTCCTGTATGCCTTGTTATATGCCTCAACAAGTGAGTTGTCGATCTTGATAGAGACTCTTACATCTTCCGAAACCGGACCAGTTGCAGAAACTGTCACAGGATATGTGGCATCTTCACCCTCAACTGCGAACTTGATCATAGGGTTGATGTCTGTACCAGTCATCACAACACCCTCCGGACTCGGCTCAAAGAAGTCTCCCTCAACGCAGCCTGCAAATGCAAAAGCACAAGCTGCAAGAATGCCGAATTTAATATATTTCATCATAATACTTTTCTCCTTTATCTGATTGAAGGGTTAGCAACCTGGATACCCTTGCGGAACTCGTAGTAAGGACCCTTTGTAGAGTAGTAGTTACGGTCTACGTAGAATACACCCCAACCTGCCATATTGTTTTCAGATGTATGACGGGCAAATCCCTCGAATGAGTACATCTTTGAACCGTCGGTAGTGTAAATCTGTGTTCCGCCGTTAGTCTCCTTCCACAATCCACCACCGTTGAGAGCGTAGTCAGTCTGACCTCCCTGCTCGCAACAGATGATCTTCTCTGCAGGAATTCCTGCATTGACACCACGAGTTGTATAGAAGTTCTTAAGATTTGCAACAGAGCAACCGATCTGCGGAGTATAGCACTGGATCACGAGATAATCGATATACTCATTAACCTCTGCAGGTGGAATATCGCTGAAAAGGTCGAGGATGATGAGCTTGCCAGGAAGATTCTTACGGAGATACGCCATGAGGTCAACAAGCACCTGCTTGTCTTTCCATACTGCAGGCTGTGGCTCCCAGTCAACATCGACACCGTCAAGACCAGCCTCATTGACCTTATCGATCATGATCTTGGCATGGTTGTGAAGTGCCTCACGGAATGCTTCTTCTGTACCTGTACCGGCCTTCCACTGGTTGTAGAGGTCCTGGATGTTGAGAGTGTCGCCCTTATAGACAACGTCTCTTGTTGTAGCTGCGTCACCATGGAGAACGAATCTTGTTCCGAGCTTCTCCTGTGCGTATTTCATGTCAGCATAAGCTACAGGAGCATAGCTTTCGCTTTCAGGGTTAGGGCTTGGATAACCCATCCAGAGGTTACAGATATCAAGGCTGTCTGGAAGACCCATGATACGCTCACCCCATGATGCCGGATCCTTGTATCCTGTAAGTCCTTCGAGCGGTGCCCATGCAGCATAGTATACATACGACATGGTATGCTTGCTCTTCTTATACTCACGGAGATTCTCGAAGTACTGCTCATCATAAGTGTAAGGCTTCTGAATCACAATAGCTTCCTCCTTGAGACAGCTGCTGATCGCAGCAACTGCGAGTGCCGAAGCAAATATGAATTTTATCTTGTTCATTGTCATTTCTTATTAACGAGGTTTCTTGTCCCACCAAAGTTTTGTACCTACGTTGTCTGCACCGCCAAGCTTTGCAACTCCAGATGCAACACCGGAAGCATTTGTCGAGTACTCATCGTGTGGATAAGGTACGCGGCGGATCTGAAGGTCAGAACCTACAGCACCTTCGCTGTCATTGTTCATAACCGGGAAGAGAGCAGGATATCCTGTACGACGGTACTCTGCCCATGCTTCACATCCGTTAGGATACATAGCGATCCACTTCTGTGTGATGATACGCTCAAGGTTGGTCTCTGTGTCAGCAGCAGCATCCCATGCAATTGTGATAGAACTCTTTGCAGCAGCGTTTCCACCGTTGTTTGTAGCGTCTACGAAAGCTGCAGGAGTTGCAGTCGAGTTAGCAAGATATGAATCTGCGCTGCCTGCGCCAGTCTCCTCGAAAGAAAGTCTTACACCCTGCTCATAGAAAGTCTTGGCGTCACCGCCCATGTTCCATCCGCGAAGAGCACCCTCTGCACGAAGGAATGCAACCTCTGAAGCAGCAAGCCATACAAGCTCTGTGTTCTCTGTGTTAGGAGCAGAAACATTACCTGTAGCATTTCTGTAAGGATTCCAGTTAGATGTGTGGATACCGTTTCTTACACCATGGTAGCCTCCCTTGCCAGCTTCCTTGAAGTACTTAGGAAGACGTGGGTCAGAATAACCGTTAAGATATGAATCCATTGATGCACCCATCTGTGTATCACCGTCGTTGAAGCCGTTGATTGTAGTTACAGGGTGAGTGTAGATTTCATATGACTTGTTGATCTTTGCACCATCAGCAGCAGCAACGATTACACCTGTCATGTCAGCTACAGACTTCTCTGCCTGTACCTTTGCAAGAGCAGGATCAGCATAAACTACGCGCATTGCAAGGCGAAGACGGAGTGAGTTTGCAAATCTGATCCACTTTGTTACATCACCGCCATAGACTACGTCATAGTCAGCAAGAAGAGCGCTGCCTGGGTTAGCATTCTTGAAATCATTGAGAACGTCGATTGCAGAACCGAGTTCCTCGAAGAATGCGTTATAGATATCCTCCTGTGAGTCATATGCTACATTCATGTCAGCACCGATCATAGAATAAGGAATCGGACCATAATAGTCAGTAACCCTGTGAAGGATAGCAACCTTCACGATGTCTGCGAGAGCAAGGATGTGCTCCTGCTCTGCAGCTGCCTGAACGAGCTGTACATAAGCTGAAACACCCTTTGTATAAGAGAATGAGAACATTGCTCTTCTCCAAGACTCTGTCATGAAGTAGCTACCGCAATGTGTTCCGTTGTTTGAGCTGATTGTAGGAGCAAGATAACCTGCATAAGAGTCAGCAAGGAGGTTGTAAGCGATCTGATAGTCAGAGTCAAGGTTTACACCATCGTTGTACACATATACAGTCTTGAGCATCTGAGAGAAGAAAGATCCGGTCTTGAGACCGTCACGATCCATCTGCTCCTGGGTTGCCTCGTGCTGGTTAGTATTGAAATACTCGTAGTTCTTTGTACAAGAAGTCAGCAAGGCGCTGAAGCAAACTGCCACAGCAAGACCCTTAAAAATATTTTTCATATTGTTAGTCATAACTTTTGCGGCAATTAGAATTTAAGTTTCACTGAGAATCCAAGGTTACGAGTGCTTGGCTGCATGAAGTAGTCAACACCCATACCGTATGTGCCTGTAGAAGCTGTCATCTCCGGATCGAATGGAGCGTTCATGTAGATCATAGCGAGGTTGTGAGCCACGAATGATACATTGAGGCCCTTGAGCCACTTGCACCAGTTCTGTACAGGGAAGTTGTAGCCGAATGAGAGTTCAGCAAGGCGTACGTTAGTAGCATCGTAAACATACTGTGAAAGAACACCGCTACCTGCACCGATAGTCTGGTAGTATTCCTTTGCAGGGATGAGCTTTCCGTTCACGAGAGCACCACCGTTGTCACGTGCGTCAGCAGTTGCCTGTGAGATACCGTAGTAGTCCATGACTGCCTGGGTCTTTGAAACAACCACACCACCGAGTCTTGCGTTGAAGAGGAAGTTGAAGTTGAAGCCCTTGTAGTTGAACTCGTTACCCCAGCTGAGCATGTGCTTTGGAGCTGTGTCACCAGCATATACATAGTTGTTGTAGTCTGCTGTAACAGTCTGGTTGGAAGGATGCACATAGATTGCACCGTGCTCGTCAGTCTTGAGTGAAGTCACATAGATGTCACCCATTGAACCGCCTTCCTTAAGGATTGTCTTCATACCAGCCATTCCGCCAAGCTCAAGCTTCTCAAGAGGGAGAGAAACGATCTTGTTCTCATTGTGAGAGTAAGTCATGTAAGTTCTCCAGTTGAAGCCGTTAGCGAAAGTCTGATCCCAGCTTGCAGCGAGCTCGATACCCTGGTTGTTAACCTGACCGGCGTTGATGATCTCTGATGAGTAACCTGTTGCAGTTGAAAGGGTATTCTCGAAGAACTGGTTATAAGTACGTGACTGATAGTAAGTAGCGTCGATCTTGAGTCTGTTGTTGAACCAGTAAGTGTTCAAACCGATCTCCCATGACTTTGTGCGCTCTGGCTGGAGGTCTGCGTTAGGTCTTCTGGTTGCAATGTTAACATTACCCATTGTGATCTGGTAAGTAGGGTTTGTAAGGAATGGTTCAGGATCGTTACCCACCTCTGAATATGAAAGACGAGCCTTCATGTAGCTGAGGACATTACCCTTGAGACCAGGGAAGATCTCTGTGAAGATTCCTGAAAGACCTACTGTAGGATAGAAGAATGAAGAGTAGTTAGAGAAAGCAAATGTTGAAGGCCAGTCGTTACGAGCTGTTACATCGAGGTAAACCATGCTCTTCCAGCCGAGCTGAACGTTTGCGAATACTGCCTGCTTCATGATCTTGTATCCGGATGCATCAATTACAGTCTGCGGGTTGTTCTTGTCGATGTTTGCAAGCGAGAATACGTTTGCAACTGATGAGAAACCACCCTCGATGCTCTGATCCGAGAAGTTTGTATATTCCATGTTGGCACCAAGCATTGCAGTGAGAGAAAGCTGGTTGTCAAGGAAATACTTGTTGATGTTCAAGAGAGCCTCTGCGAAGATCTGTGTGTTCTCAAGGTCACGCTTTGCATAAGAACCATACTTGCTGTTTCTTGCAAGGAGCTCGAGAGTCGAAGCAGAGAACTTCTTCTCATGTGTCTCGATGTTCTTGTCGATCTTTGCACGACCTGAAATGTTGATCCAAGGAGCGATCTCATACTTGAGCTGAGCCGATCCCATGACACGGGTCTTGTTGTTCACGAACTTCTGACGGTCAGTGATCCAGTAAGGGTTCTGCATAGTGAGGTCATTCTCATATGGCCAGTACTGGGTCTTGAAGTTACGCTCTGCGTTGAAACGCTCGTAAATCTTGATACGCTCGAAGTCGTCTGCTGCAGGGAAGAGGTAAACAGGAAGAACAGGGTTAGAATACTGTCCCTGTGAGATCATGTTCTGCTCTCTGATGTGCGAGTAAGTTGCGCTCAGGTCGAGAGTCATCTTGTCATCGAGGAACTTCGAAGTATTGCGGATAGAGAAGTTGTAACGGTCGAAATCGTTGTTGCGAACGATACCCTCGGCATTTGTAGCTGCCATTGAGAAGTATGTCTGGTTCTTCTCTGTACCTGTAGAGATGCTGAGTGAGTTGGTAGTGTTGTAACCTGTCTGGAAGAAATCTCTTGGATTGTAAGCAGCAGGAGCACCAAGCTTCTCACCCCAGCTCTGGTACGAACCGGCCTCTGTAGTTCCATAAGTGTTCTGGAAACGAGGCATGATGTACGCATTCGAGAATGAAGTGCTGTTTGAGTAATTCAAAGAGAAGTCATCCTTTGAACCCTTCTTTGTTGTAATGATAACCACACCGTTTGCAGCTGAAGAACCGTAAAGCGCTGCTGCTGAAGGACCTGAAAGCACTGAAATGCTCTCGATGTCATCAGGGTTGATTGCAGCAAGACCGTCACCAGTCTGACCTGCACCGGCAAATACGCCCTCTGGCTGATCACCTGAAAGAGATGGCATTGGAATACCGTCGATCACATAAAGTGCGTTATTGTTACCAGAGATAGACTTGGTACCACGCATAACGACACGGCTGGCTCCACCGATACCTGTTGAAGATGTGTTGATTGTCACACCGGCAACCTTACCGTTGAGGGAGTTTACAAATGAACCGACAGGAGTTACATTCTCAAGCTTTGTCTCCTGGACATTGTAAGAAAGGGATTTCTCTGACTTCGAGATACCCATGGCTGTCACTACAGTCGCCTCGAGTGCGTCAAACTCTGTAGAGAGTGTTGCATTCACCACTGTGCGTCCGTTGATCTGTTCTACCTGATCTTTCATGCCGATGAAAGAGAAAATCAAGGCAGTCGTTCCTTCTGGCACTGTGATGGCATACTTACCGTCAAGGTCAGTTGTTGTTCCGACTGATGAGTTTCCTTCTACAAAGACACTTGCACCGATCAGTGGCTCTCCGGATTCATCGGTTACAGTACCGGAGATTGCAGCCCCCGATTGCGCATAACCGATTCCAGCGAAGAGGAAGAGGCCAGCCATTGTCATGAAAAGACAAGCCAGACCTTTCATCATAGAGTGTTTACTCATAATTTGGAAAAGTGTTATTGGTTAATTAATATGATATAAGGTTATAATTGTTTCAACGTATATACGGAATACGCCAATATATCAGAGCCAAAGATATGACAAAAATTCTAAACCTAAAACGATTTAGCAAAGTTTAGCATTATAAATTTGGCCTTTTTAGCAGAAAAATATAATTATATCAGCAATAAATTATGATTTTCTGTTATTCAACAATCGAAAATTCCGAATATCCGTAAGTGTCGCTTGCCTGGCCGGCAGCACCTGCAGACACCTCTGTGCGTACAGGAACAAGACGGAGAACCTTCGCCTGAAGCGGCTCGTCAAAGATGACTTCGCGTTCTGTAGGGTTGTTGATGATGTTCTCGAACATCTTGTCATCATACACCTTTATCCATGATGTTCCGTCAGCGCTTACCTCAAGGTCATATGTCACGATACATCCACCCTCACCTTTATATATAGGTGCATAAGTGAATCCCTTTACAGTCTTCACCTCTCCAAGATCGAGAACGAGAGGTTCTGCAACAGGTCTGATCTCTCCGACAGGGATGTTTGCCTTCTCGTCACTTTCATAGATGTTATCCATATAAAGGGCAAATCCGTTGATGAGAGGACATGCGAGAGACTCCTCGATGTTCACGCGTACAGCGACAGCAGTAGTGACAGGAGTATGAACGATTCTCTTGTAACCGATTGTTGTCTCGTTTGCGATGGTCTTCCACTGTCCATCCTCTCCGAGAGCCTCGATGCTGAATGCGGAAACTCTCTGTCCGAGCGGGATGTACTCCTGGATCTGTACGCGGTTGAATGTGCGGGCTTCCGGAAGATTGATAACGAATGAAGCGGCACGAACATCGTCGTCAGTCGCCCAATATCTGTCATAGTCAGCATCAAGGATATTGGATGCAGCATATTTCTTCGAACCGCCACGGACGCAGCATGCCTCTGCCTTCGCACCCTCTGCAAGATCTGTAGAGAAAATCTCGTCGATTGCGGCACGGAGCTCCATAAGGCGTACAGAGTCCACTTCGTGGAGATGACCGCGCTTGTCGGCAGGTACATTAAGAAGAAGAAGCGAGTTACGGCCTACGCTCTCGTAGTAGATCTTGAGAAGCTGCTGCACTGACTTCACCTTATCGTTCTCCGACTCTCTCCAGAACCAGCCCGGTCTGATGGATACGTCTGTTTCTGCAGCAACCCATTTCTCACCGTCAGCATTACCAACATTGAGCATATCGCAGTCGATAGGAGTGCTTGGAGTATGCTCTCCGACATTCATAGTACCCCAGCATGTGCGACCTGCGCTGCCATATTCGTTTCCGACCCAGCGGCATCCCGGACCTACATTTGAGAAGATGATTGCATCAGGCTGCCTCTTATATACTGTCGAATAGAACTTCGGCCAGTCATAAACCTGCTTCTTGCCGTTAGGACCTTCGCCGCATGCTCCGTCAAACCACTGCTCGAACACCTCGCCGTAGCTTCCGAGCGCATGCTCAAGAGTCTGGGCAAACACATCGTTATATGCATCTGTACCATAATGCGGATCATTCTGATCCCATGGAGATATGTAGATACCGAATTCAAGGCCATATTCCTTACAAGCCTCAGAAAGTTCCTTAAGCACATCACCCTTTCCGTCTCTCCAGCTGCTCTGCGCCACAGTATGCTGACATACAGGGTTAGGCCAGAGGCAGAAACCGTCATGATGTTTTGCAGTAATGATAATTCCCTTCATTCCCGCAGCCTTTGCAGTGGCAGCCCACTGACGGCAGTCAAGATCTGAAGGATTGAAGGTGTCGGCAATCTCCTTACCGTTTCCCCACTCCGCACCTGTGAATGTGTTAGGGCCGAAGTGAACGAAGAGATTGTACTCCATCTTCTGCCACTCAACCTGTGCATCTGAAGGCAGTGCGCCATAAGGCTGCGGTGCCTCAACTGTCGAACAGGCTGCAATCGCTGCCAGAGAAAGGCAGCCAAGCAATGTCTTTTTCATTTTCATAGTGTGAAATTATGTTTGGTGTTAAAATATCAATCTTTTACGATTCCTGTGGTCATCTTCACCAGGATAGGGTTTTCAAGTCTGGCCCCGTTCACCACCGGCCATATCCTGTTTATATGCTTTCCGCTGTAGCCTTCAGGCATGGTCACAGTCACGTACATCTTTCCCCTCTCATCAGGAGCCAAAGTCACATGACGCTCCATCTTTATATGAGAAGAGCAGCATCCTTCTATTTCGAAACGCAGGTCCATAGGTCTGTCAGTGCCGTTACCATAACGGAAGAACATTTTCTTCGACTCCCCCGGCCTGATTGTTCCGAACGGAAGTACCTTGTGACTCGTATAAAGTCCTCCTCCCATATTGTACGGATGGTCTTCCACGATAGGATGAACCATCGGCACCACATCTCCTCTCACTATAACGATCTGTCTCTCCTGCCTGTTCATATACCAGACAGAAACAGCATATTCGAATGGCCCTGAACGATATGCAGGATCGAAAGTCAGACGCAGAATCCCTGTCTCACCAGGAGCCACCTTCCTGAAGTCAGGCTCCCCGATTATGCAGCGGCAGCCTGTAGTGATGTCGCATACAGCCAATGTGTCAGGACCGTCATTTCGGAAGGAGAAGTCGCGCACCGCCTTCCCGTCTTTCTCGTGAATGGTACCGAAATCGCAGTGAGCCTGCCCGAAACGGAGAGTCTGACAAACAGCAATCATCTGCCCCGACATGATGCAGGACAGAATGATTGCTGTTATTGATCTGTATAATTTCATATGTTTCCTCATTCCCTTCAGTCATTCGGGCTATAAGACACCTGGACTGAAGCGGAAGATATCTAATATGAAAGGTTATATGCCTTCCTGAAGATGAATGTTCCTGAAGGAACGATAGTGAAGCTGTATGAGCAGTCCTGGTTGCTGAACTGTGTCCTGTCGGCATCAGTCCTCTGTCCCCAGCTGTCATATCCTCCGATACCGGTGTGCACTCCGTCAACGCAAAGCTCTACATAGTCGCGTGCCACGACATCATTGATATGATGCTGACGGCGGCGGTTGTTCTTTGCCTGTGCAGGATCATGCACCTCTTCAGCATGGAGATTATCCCACTGATAGTCATGCTGCACGGCCTCTTCAGAATCGAAATCCTCAACACTGTTTCGGAGCGCATTGAACTCGAATCCTCCCACAAGAGTCATGTCATCAAACTCAAGCCACTGACAGTCAGTGTGATGTCCGTTCTCCTGCGGACGCACATACGGAACATATTCAGCTGTAGCCGATGTATTCCAGATTCCCATCCTTGCACCAGATTTCCTGTCCCAGTAGTTCTCCTGCGGACCACGGCCGAAGTAAGTATATTCCTCGGCAGAAAGAGGAAGCCTCATGCGGAGACCGACTCTCGGCACCTCGATAGGATTTTCAGACTCAACACCCTTGAAGTAAGCCTCGACCTTCACAATTCCGTTTCCATACACCTTATAAGCCACTTCGTAGACATTGCCGGTCGCAAGGTCATAGACAACCTTCAGCACAGCCGCATCAGCCAGAGTCTCCACAGATGCAGTGGCATTGAACTCATTCGAAGCGGTCTTGTATGCCTGTGTTCTTGCAGGCCACCAGCATCCGTAGTCGTTATCGTTTGGAGCTCTCCAGAAATTCGGTCTGATACCGAAAGAGTCTGCAAGCATTTCCTTTCCACGTACCTTGTATGATGTCACATAGCCTTTTGACTTGTCGAACACGAACTCAACCTTGCTGCCTTTGATCGCAAGAGATGACTCGTCATCAGAAATCTCGAAGCTTGCAGGCTTTGCCTGATATGCCTTCTTGCCTGCCTCCTTGAGAAGGAACTGCTCCGTAGCGATCACATGTCCCTTTGAAAGGAGCGGAGCCTCCTCAAGAGTCACAACATCGAAATTGATATAATATCCCTTACGGGCACGGAGCTTCGGAAGCTTCACTATGAAATCCTCACCCTGCTGGGCCGGAGTGTCGAAATGAAGCTTGCCCTTCTTCACGACCTTGCCGTCTGCAAGAACGCTCCAGCACACCTCGTACTTCGACAGATCCCTGAAATAGAATCTGTTGAAGATATTGTATTTTCCTGAAGCAGGATCCTCTGAAGAGAACTTGATGTCCTGATATACATACTTAACTTCAGCAAGACCAGGATGCGGCTCGCGGTCCGGACCTACCACACCGTTGCAGACGAAGTTTCCGTCGCTCGGAGCATTTTCGCCGAAGTCACCGCCGTATGCCCAGAAGAGGAAGTTTCCGTTCTCATCATATTTTGCAAGAGCCTGATCCACCCAGTCCCAGATGAATCCTCCCTGAAGATGGTCATACTGGTAGATATATTTCCACTGAAGGTCGAGAGAACCTGTAGAGTTACCCATCGAATGTGCATATTCTGAAGGACATACAGGACGGCCCGGAGACTTTTCTCCCATTCTCCTGAACCAGTCGTCATCAGGATACTGAGGCACGATCATATCCGTATTCCATTCGAATTCAGCTCTTTCATAACATACCGGGCGGTTCATGCCGTCCTTTTCAAGAGCCTTGATCTCGTTATATGCATTGTAGAAGTTGCATCCGTTTCCACCCTCGTTTCCGAGCGAAAGGATTGTCACGCAGGCATGGTTCCTTGTACGGAAATACATGTTGCGGATACGGTAGATATGGTTTGTGTACCACTCCGGCTTGTTACCGAGGGTCTTGTCAAGGTCGTAGAACATTCCGTGGCTCTCCACATTGGCCTCCGAATAGACATAGAATCCGAGGCTGTCACAGAGGTCGTAGAACATGCGAGGCTGCGGATAGTGGCAGGTTCTGATACCGTTCACATTATGCTCCTTCATCAGTCTGAGGTCCTGAAGCATTCTCTCACGGCTCACATAATGTCCTGTGTAAGGATCTGTCTCATGAAGGTTCACACCCTTGAACTTGACAGGCTGTCCGTTGACATAGAAGACGTCTCCCTTGATCTCAAGACGACGGAAGCCCACATTGAAGCGTGTATACTCACCCTCTACACAGAGAAGGAGGGTGTAAAGCTCCGGAGTCTCGGCAGACCATTTCCTTACATTCTCCACAACTCCCTCCATGATTGTCTTTCTTCCGCTGTATACAAGACGGCAGTCCTGAAGGACAACCTCATCATTCTTGTCAATGAGCTGGTAAGAGACATCAAGGTCGCGGGTAGGAAGGGCAGACAGCTCAAGACGGAAGATACCGTCCTTGCATGCCTCGTCAAGAACAGATATCACATTGATGTCAAACTGCGTGTTATATTTCTCCGAAGAAAGATAAACATCCCTCTCGATACCGCTGATACGGAAGAAGTCCATACACTCGAGGTAAGAACCGGTAGAGAAGCGGTACATCTTGAGCACCAACTCATTGCTTCCATCGCGGAGATATTTCGTGATATTGAAACGGGCGAGATCCTTCGAATCCTCGTTATATCCCACTTCCTCACCATTCACATATACATACACACCAGACTTCGCTCCGGCAAGATTGAGATATACCTGACGGCCGTCCCACTGCTGCGGAACCTCGAATGTGCGGAAATAAACTCCGGTCGGGTTTGCATCCGGAATGAACGGAGGCTGCGGATTCCATGTCATGAACTCGAAATCCGTATTCACATAGATAGGAATGCCGAAGCCCTGCATCTCCCAGTTGCCTGGAACCTTGATGTCAGCCCAGTCCCCTGCCTGTGCAGCAGTCGTGCGGCCGATAGCCGGATCCATTTCCTCCTGGCTGTCATGGTACTTGAATTTCCATGTACCATTGAGGCTCACATAGTTCTCGCTCTGCTCGAAATCTTTCGTCAGCGCATCCTCCCAGCTGGAATGGAAGATGAGTTCTGTCCTTTCTGTCTCCGCGTTCACGCTGAACACATCCAGATTCTTCCAATGGGGAACCTCCTGGGCAGAGACTGTCGCGGCTGCTGCCAGCGATAATAAAGTAATCATATATTTCATTATAGTATCTGTTTCAGGTTATTTCGAAGCCATCTGGAATTCAAGCACACCGCCGGCCTTGATCTCATCGTATGTGATGCTTGTCCTGTCAAGAAGCTTTCCGTTAAGTGTAGCAGACTTGATGTAGATGTTCTCCGGAGAGTTATCCTTCGCCACAACTGTGAATGTCTTTCCGTCACCCACATTCAGGACAGCCTGGCGTACTGCAGGCGATCCGAACTGGAACTCTCCCTTCGCAGGATCCACCTGATAGAGTCCTACAGACGAAAGTACATACCATGCAGACATCTGTCCTGCGTCCTCATTTCCGCAAACACCTTCATGATTGTCGAAGTAGAGCTCATCCATGATATGACGTACCTTCTCGGCGCACTTTTCAGGCTGTCCGACATAGTTGTAGAAATAAGCGATATGGTGGCTCGGCTCGTTTCCGTGAGCATACTGACCCACAAGACCTGTAACGTCGTTTGCATTAGGGCCGAGGTCGCCTTCAGCCACAAAGAACTCGTCAAGCTTTGCGATGAAAGCATCCTTTCCTCCAAGCATCTCGATAAGACCATGAGGATCCTGCGGTACAAGCCATGTGTACTGCCATGCATTTCCTTCAGTGAAGTCGCTCTGCATATGCAATGCCTTGAACGGGTCGAATGGTGTTCTCCATGTGCCGTCAGACGCTCTTCCGCGCACAAAGCCAACCTCTGCATCGTAATATTTCTTCCATGACTGGCTTCTTTCCGCAAAATGCTCCGCAGTCTCTGTTTCGCCATATTCAGCAGCCACCTTTGCAAGGCATGCGTCTGCGATTGCGAACTCCAATGCCTTTGATACGGTCTCAAGCTCGGCACTCTTGTCATAAGGAATGAATCCATAGACCTTGAGAAGCTCCTGTCCTCTCTCATCAAGCAGAGAAGAAGCCTTCATAGCCTCGATTGCAGCAGGAACGTCCTTCACATAGCCCTTGAGAGCAAGGTCAGCAAGAACGATGACTCCAGGGTTACCGACCATGCAGTTGGTCTCGTTTCCGGCAAGATGCCATACAGGAAGCTTGCCCTGCTGATTGAAGATGTTCATAAAGGTAGATGCCACAGAGGCAGCCTTGTCGTCATCGATAAGGGTCATCAGAGGAGATGCGGCCCTGTAAGTGTCCCACAAAGAGAAGATAGTATACTGCACCAGCTCATCGTTATAGACCTTTCCGTCAGCTCCACGATAATCACCGTTCACATCGCTGAAAATAGACGGCGAAATCATCGTATGATAAAGGGCTGTGTAGAATATCTTCTCCTGCTTCTCATCCATAGGAACTATGTCGATGCGGCCCAGCTCTTCATTCCATCTTGCCTTGGCTGCAGCAGCCGTACCCTCGAAATCCCATGCAGGCTGCTCCGCCTGAAGGTTCGCCCATGCATTTTCGCAGCTTACCGGAGAGATACCGACCTTTACGAGAATGCATTTCTGGTCAGAAGTGTCGAACTTGAGAGCCACTGCATGTTCCTTGTCGGTGATGGTGACATTCTCCTGACCGAGGATAGGAGCAGAAAACTCTGCAGCAAAATAATATGTATGGTCTTCAGCCCATCCTGCAGATCTTCTGTAGCCTTCGATATGAGTCGCATCCTTCACATTAAGATCCCAGTCTGTCACGCCGTCCCAGCCGATGCCGCTGCAAAGGTCAACGAGGATGGCAGACTCGTCACCGGTAAATGTATATTCGTGAATACCGGTCCTTTCTGTTGCTGTCAGACGTACATTCACGCCATAATCAGGCATCTCAAGGCTGTAGAAACCAGGAGTGACCTTCTCAAGCGAATGGTCAAGATGTGCATATACATGCTTCGCTTCAGCTTTCTTGCGAGGCATATACTCGCTCGACCAGATAGCCTTTGTCGGATCGTAAGGCATCAGCATGACATCTCCCAGATCACCGATACCGGTTCCGGAAAGATGGGTGTGAGAAAAACCGATGACAAGAGTATCGCTGTAATGGTAGCCGGAGCACCAGTCCCATGCGTCTCTGATCTGCTGAGGTCCGAGCTGTACCATACCGTAAGGAACACTTGCTCCGACAAATACATGTCCATGTCCGCCGGATCCGATATACGGATCGACAGCCAGAGTGTAGTCTCTCTGCTGCACAGGTGTGCAGGCAGCAAGAATCAATGCCACGAAAGAGGCAAGAAGAATAAATCTTTTCATTACTTATAGTGTTATATTTTCTTTCAGTCTTATATCATCCGAAGAGGCTCCTACAGCGATTGTGAATTCGCCTGGCTCCACGACAGCATTCATTTCCCTGTCATATACGATGAATGCCTGCTCGTCAAGCTGCATTTCCACGCGCACTGTCTCACCCTTTGCCACAGCCACTCTTTCAAAGGCGCGAAGCTGCTTGCGAGGGCGTACTGTAGAAGCCACGAGGTCAGTCACATAGACCTGCACCACTTCTTCACCGTCATATTTACCGGTATTTGTAACGCTTACAGACACCTTCACCTGATTGTTTCCGAGATTCTCCACCATAAGGTCAGAGTAAGTGAAATCGGTATAGCTCAAGCCGTAGCCGAACGGATAAAGGGCATCCGAAGGCATCTCCACATAATCATGGCCCCTAGGGAACTTCTTGTTGTAGTATACAGGCACCTGACCTGCATCATAAGGTACGGAAACAGGAAGGCGTCCTGCCGGATTATACTCGCCGAAAAGCACATCGGCAAGACCTTCTCCACCCTGCTGTCCAGGATAGAACTGCGTGAGAAGGGCATCAGCATTCTCCTTCGCCCACTTCTTGTCGAGAGGACGGCCCTCGATGTACACCACTACCATAGGTGTTCCGGTCTTCTTCACAGCTTCAAGAAGCTCATACTGAAGTCCGAGAAGATCCAGGCTTGCGCGGTCGAAGCCTTCGCCAGCCTCCATATCGCTGATAGAGTTCTTGTCAGCCACAGCCGCTCCTGTCTCCTTATATGTAGTCTTGAAGTCTCTTGCGCTCGAACCTCCGACGACAACCACTGCGACATCAGCCCTGCGAGCTGCACGGACAGCCTCCGCAATAGTATTGCTCTGGGTATCACGGATAGCGCATCCCTTCACATATGTCACATTCTTTTCTCCGACCTTTGCCTTGATTCCGTCAAGCACAGTACGGATGTTCTCACGTGGCTGCGGAGCGGTATAGTCACCAAGCTGATTATACATATTGTCGGCATTCGGTCCGATGACAGCCACCTTCATGTCCTTGTTCAAAGGAAGCACACCGTTATTCTCCAGAAGGACAACACCCTTGCGTGCAGCCTGACGGGCCACGGCAACGTTCTCATTGCTTCTTACGACACGCTCTGCTGTATCAGGATCCACATAAGGATTGTCGAACAATCCAAGGTCGAACTTGAGCCTCAACACCCTTGCTACAGCCTCATCGAGGACCTTGCCGCTTACCTTGCCGGCCTCGACAGCCTCCTTGAGCAATGCATAGCAGTTCGCTCCCAGGTCCACATCCACTCCGGCATTCATTGCCATAACACCTGCATCTTCCTTATCAGCTGCGACATGATGGTCGCTGAAAAGTCCGTCAATACTTACAAGGTCAGACACGACAAAGCCGTCAAAGCCCCAGTCCTCCTTGAGCACACCTCTCAAAAGTTCAGGATTGCCTGTAGAAGGCACTCCGTCGATGGAGTTGTATGATGTCATGACAGAAAGTGCACCGGCATCGATAGCAGCCTTGAAGGCAGGAAGGAAGTTCTCGTGAAGGTCACGCATTCCCACATTCGAAGGATTTCCGTTGTGGCCGCCTTCAGGAATGCCATACGCAACGAAATGCTTGAGCGTAGATATCACACCCTTATCCCATCCGTTATGCTTCGGACTTGTTCCACGTACCATTGCAGCCGCCATCTCGGATGTGAGATATGTATCCTCACCATATGTCTCCTCGACTCTCGACCATCTAGGCTCGCGGGCAAGATCGATTACAGGGCCATATCCGATGTGACCTCCCTGTGCACGAAGTTCGCCGGCGATTGTCTTTCCCACCTCTGTGATCAGGGCCTTGTCCCATGTAGAGGCAAGTCCGATACTTGTAGGGAATACAGTTGCACCGATGGCCATATGACCATGCGGAGCCTCCTCTGCAAGTATCATCGGGATACCAAGTCTGGTGCTGTCAATCGCATATCTCTGCAGAGCATTGTATGCTTCTGCCGCAAGTCTCGGATTCAGACCGTTATCAAGGGTCTTCCTTGTCCACGGATCGGCTCTGAATGTCGCCCATAGCATACCGCCATGCTGCTCATCGATGAATTTTCTGTATTCATCGGAAATTCCCACAGACTCCCCTGTCTTTTCATACATAGGCCATCCGAGCGGGCAAAGAAGCTGTCCTAACTTCTCCTCTACAGTCATTCTTCCTATAAGATCCTCGACGCGCTTGTCGGTAGGAAGTTCCGGATTCTTATATGCTGGCGTACCGTCAGACATGCCGCAAGCGGCAAGCACAAGGCAAGCCGCAATTGTGATAAAAGGTTTTAGCATCTATTATGTGTCTTTAAAAGTTATAATTCAATCAATCTGTCTATTACAGTCCGCGTCCGCGAAGAAGGGCTCCGGCGTCCGGATCTGCACCACGGAAGCGTCTGTAAAGAACCATAGGCTCCTCACTGCCACCCATTTCAAGGATATTTCTGCGGAATGACATTGCTGTCTCGCTGTCAAGGATTCCCTTCTGCATGAACAGCTCAAAGGCATCCTTGTCAAGAACCTCTGCCCAAAGATAGCTATAATATCCTGCATTATAGCCACCGCTGAAGATATGAGCGAAATATGTCGAGCGGTAACGAGGGATGATTTCATCGATAAGTCCCATCTCCTTGCATGCCTCTGCCTCGAATGCCTCGACAAAAGATCCGTCTGCATCTGCAGGAACTTCCGCGATCTCATGCCACTTCATATCAAGTACCGATGCAGCTGCGAGCTCTGTAGTCATGAATCCCTGGTTGAAGTTTGCGGCAGCCGCGATCTTCGCAACGAGAGAATCCGGAATCACCTCACCTGTCTGATAATGACGTGCATAGCCTGCGAGAACCTCCTTCTGGAATGCCCAGTTTTCCATTATCTGTGAAGGAAGCTCCACAAAGTCACGTGCTACAGACGTACCGCTTACGCTCTTGTATCTGCACTGTGTGAGAAGTCCGTGAAGGGCATGTCCGTACTCATGGAAAAGAGTCTCCACCTGGTCGAGAGTAAGAAGAGACGGCTTGTCTGCCGTAGGCTTTGCAAAGTTGCCGACATTTACGATCACAGGACGGATGTCCACGCCGTCAATAACTTCCTGGTTCACGAAGTTTGTCATCCATGCACCGCCTCTCTTTGTCTCACGAGGATAATAGTCGGTAAGGATAACTCCGATAAACGAGCCGTCAGCATCTGTCACCTTGAAGCCCTCTACATCAGGATGATATACTGGAATTCCCTCGAGCTTCTCATACTGGAGTCCGAAAAGCTTTGAAGTAAGGTCGAATACGCCCTGACGCACATTCTCCATCTGGAAATAAGGCTTGGTCTGCTCCTCGTCAAGCGCATATTTTGCCATACGCACCTTCTCTGTATAATAAGCCCAGTCCCAAGGCTCGATGGTACTGCCTTCTGGAAGAAGTCCGGCCTTGATGTCCTCGTCCATGAACACCTGCATGTCTGCGATCTCCTCCTTTGCCTTTTCAACGGCAGGAGCCATGATGCTTGCGAGGAATGTGTCCACTGCCTCCGGATTTCCGGCCATCTTGTCAGCAAGGATCATCTGTGCAGGATTCTCATATCCGAGAAGCTTCGCCTTCTCTACACGAAGGCTCATCATCTTGACAATCAGTTCCTTATTATCATACTCATTGCCATTGTTTCCGCGTGATGCATAAGCCTTGAACATCTTCTCGCGGAGTGCACGGTCAGCAGTCGAAGCCATCGCTCCGCCGTACTCCGAGATAGCCACTCCGAACTCCTTTGCAAACGCATTGTTCTCTGCAAGGAGATTGTTTCCGAATGTATTGGAAAGCGAAGAAAGCTCCATGTTGATCTCGCGCATACGTGCCTGCTCTGCCTCACCGAGGGCGATACCGTTCTTCACGAATGCATTATGAAGCTTCTTGAGGGTCATCTTCTGCTCCTGATCGAGTCCGAGATTGTCGATTTCCTTATAAAGCGCATCAACCTTTGCGAAGAACTGCGGATTCATGAAAAGATTGTCGCTGTGAACTGACATCAATGGAAGAGCCTGCTCCACGATCTTCTGAAGAGATTCAGTCGCATCAGACTCGGAGATGTTGAAGAGCACCATTGAAACACGGTCGAGAATCGCACCGGAACGCTCATATGCCTCAACCACATTGGCGAATGTAGGCTCATCCGCATTCGCGATGATGGCATCGATTTCCGCCTGCTGCTGGCGTATTCCCTCCTCTATTGCTGGAAGATAATGTTTCTCCTGGATCTTCGTGAAGTCAGGAATGCCGTAAGGAGTGCTCCATTCCTTCATGAACGGATTGGTTGTAGTGCAGGAAACTGCTGTCATGATCAAAGCAAGTAAATAAGGAATTCTTTTCATTATTGATATGATTATAGTTTTTCAAGATTATGTTAAAGGCCCCATACAGAGGATGATGCAGGATTCTGGGATTCCACGGCAGCCGCATTGTCTGCACCGATCTTGGCTGCAAGATTTACGAAGAAGTCATGTCCTGTCTTGGTCTCAAGCTCATCAATGGACATTGAGATAGCTTTGAGGTTGCTGTTCTGACTGCCATAGTTCTTATGTTCTGTATAGAAACCTGCAGCAGACCATACGTTTGCAGAATCGCTCTTCTTGTATCTCAACACTGCCTTGAAAAAGGCCACAGGGACTGTAATCGACTTACCGTCAGAGTCTTCTGTGATTTCATCAGCTCCCTGCACGACGCTACCTGTCACAACATAGGTAGTATCCGACGAGTTCGCTATGCTTCTGATATGGTTCTCAAGATTCTGCCAGATACCCTCATTATGCTCATTCAGCTGCGGAATGATGTTGGTACCGTAGAATGTCTGTTCGTTGGCCTCCTTGCAGCAGAGACGGTCAGCCGAAGGAAGCTGATGACCTCTTGCATAGTCGCCTGCATAATATGAGAAAGGCGCAGCCGAAAGTTCAGAACCGAGGATAGGATCATATGCCCATGCATCTGTCCTGTCCACATTCTTTTCAGTATATGTCTTGCACAAAGGATATGCAACCCAAACAGAAACAAGATCCTGCTGGCTCCATGCGAATGAATAGTTTCTGTAGACCTGGTTCTTCATCGAAAAATGATGAGCGTAATATCCGTATGAACTGTTGTTCATTGCAGGAAGCTCCATCCAGTCTGCCTTGGTTGGATCTGCCACAGGGACCTGGACCTCTGAATATTCACCGGAAAGAATAGCCACATTGCGCACTTCCCAAGTGCCGGCCTTTGTGGATGTACTGCTATAGCGGAATGCTATCTTGATCTTGCTTCCGGCATATGCATCCATATCCCAGTTGCCGGCAGAGATGAATGTCCAGCTTGTAGGATAATTCTTCGACTCGATTTCAAGTTCTTCCCAGTCTCCACCGTTCTTGGACACCCATACGGTAGCCTCATTGGAAGCATTGCCGAAATAGCCGCCGGCATGTTCGAATGTGAAATATGACTCGGCACCGGCAGGCATCTCGATCTCCGGAGAGATAAGCCAGCTCTCTGATGCATAGTTCTTCGTGGTGGCATTCTCATAGGCGGTAGCCTTCATGCACTTATACTGGTCTGAATACTCCCATACGAATGAAAGTGCCTGTGGGACATTTACATCCTTGATGGTAAAACCACCTATACTCGATGTGAAGGGCTCATAGAAAATTGCATTTTCAGGTGCATCCGATCCGAATGAATGATTCTGAATTACCTTGATATCTTTTGACAGACCATCCACCGAAACAGTAAGAACAGCCTCGCGGAGGCCAGCCTTATTAGGCTGGGCAGTAAGTACTACTGTCTGCTTGTAGCGTGATCCCTCACCTGATGAAGGGCTGACGGCAAGCCAATCAGGAATACCACTGATTACCCAATCAAGATTCGCAGTTAAAGAAAAATTCATATTTCCTCCCGCCGCATTCATCACCGGAAGCTCGACTGGTGAAATTTTTATAGAGGGCACCACCTCAAAAGAGTCATCTATAGCAGACTTTTTGTCACATGCCACCGACATCACAAACATAGCTGAAACAGCCATGAAGATACTCATCAACTTCATATCGTTATAATTAAATAGACTATCGTTTTCTGTAGGACGCAAATATACAAAAATCCGGCGACCTATAAAAGGCCGCCGGAAAACTATATTAATGTAAATTCAATCCTAGAATTCTACATCAATGTGATCAAGGTAATATGCATTTGTTCTCATAAGAGAAATATATACCTGCTTGTTGCCTGCTGCGACAGGAATAGTCAAGCTATATGAATTATCAGTAACAGCTCTTCCCACATTGCCATCCTCAGGATAAGCAGCATCTGCTGTTGGAACTGTCCATGTTGAAGGGAATACGCAGTAAACATTATTAGCGTAAATAGCCTTCGCCTCAGAGAAATGCAGAGTCACTGACTTTATATCATGCTCGAATGAAGGAGTCTTGATATAAGCTCCCTTCTTTCCACGACACTGGAGGAATGTGTTTGCCTTGTTTCTCGATGCATTCACTGTCCATGTTCCTGAAGCAGACTCGATTGTATAGTCCTGATACGATGTTTCAGAAGATGTCATTGCCGCACAGATCTCTGCATTTGTAAGAGTAAGAGTTCCCAAAGATGGTGTCTCTGGAGCTGCGTCCGGATCAACAACCGCAACAGTCATCGTATTGATATACTTAGAACTTGACACACCGATGAAGTAACCTCTCACCTTGATCTTTGCACCGTTGACAGCGAGTGGAAATGCAGCAGCATCAATATACTGGAGTGAACCCTGGGCCTTCGACGCACCATCAATCTGAACGTTATAGTATGAACCTGATACTGAAAGTGTACCAACATACTCAACATACTCAACTGAAGTCTTTGAAAGCTGAGCGTCCATGCCTGCGCCATCAAGAACGGTTGGAGCCGGATGATTTACACGGTTACCACTAGAAATCTTCGTAACTTCTGTCGCTGCACCAAACTGAAGCATTCCGCCATAAACAGAAGTTGGACCCTTAACATCAATCTTATCACCGACAACCTCTGCCATTGCTGCGTTCTTGTAAACAAGAATATAGCCTGTTCCGTCAGAGATCAATGCACCACGGCTGTACTTGGCAACGATCACACCCTCTGCCCAAGCAGATGCGTTTGGACCTGCAGCAATAACCTCAGCAATTGTAGGAGGTGTTGGTGGAATACTACCCTTCTGCGATACAGCGTAAACAATTTCAGACTTGTTCTTACCAGAAGCAGAACTGAATGTGATGCCACCCTTTCGTGAAACAAACTCTGCGTTAGGAGCTACTGAAACTGTAACGATAGCTGTGTCTGCTGGATTAGGTTCGATCTTTGTTGCTGTACCAGGATAAGTCCTTACACCTACAAGCGAGAGCCATGACTTAGCATCAGCGGCAACCTCTGGATAAAGGCCGTCACCCTTGAAAGCAAGCTTAACTTCAAACTCGCCACCTTCTGCCTCAAGTGTCTTCTCTTCAGTAATAACCTTTACAAGAGACTTCTGGATAGAAAGCACCATTACGTCAACGAGCTCAATTGTTGTGCCGTATGTAGTCTTAGGTCCCTCAACCTCAACAACGTCACCTACCTCAAGTCCGAGGCTGGTGAAGTTCTTGGTCTTACCATCCTTATCAAGTGTACCATAAATATAAATCTCGCCAGTAGCATCTTCAAGATTCCAGTTACCGTAAGTTGTATTTGCAATAGACTTCACAGTACCCTTAACCTTGTATGTCTTACCATCCGGACCAGCGATAACATCCGCACAAGTCGCGGAAACTGACTCAAGAGAGCCCTGACGTACACGCACAAACTGTGAATTCACACCAGTCTTGATACAAAGCTCGATTTCACGGCCACCTGACACTGCATCAGCCGAAAACACAAGTGTAGTCGAACCTGCATCAGCAGAGAGCTTGTCAACAGAAAGCCATGATGCCTCAACCTTTGACACATAGTAATTACCTGCGTCATCCTTCTTACGAGTGATTACATTAGGCCATGCATCCTTTGTATAAAGAGTATCGAATGCCCATGCTTCAGTCGCATTGATTTCGAGTTCAACAGAACCACCCTCCTCAGGAATAATGAGGTAGGTCTTGTCAAGTTTAATATTATCAAAAGAAGTAGAATACTCCTCCTGTGCGCAGCCTGCAAGCAACAGCACTGACGCAAGAATCATTGAGAATAAATATCTAAGTTTCATAATCTTCTACAAAATAAATTAGTTGAACATATACTTTATTCCCACTGAAGCATACCAGCACTGACCAATTGCCACATTAGGCACAAAAGTCTGTACATTACCGCTAACCTTAGCTGGAGTAGAGAATACAGGATAACCCTCTGCATCCACGTTCTCGAATTTAAGGACACGTCCACTGTTAAGATCCGAATTCATATACTTGCTGACACCCCAGCTTGAGTTGAAGAGGTTAAGAATATTCTTGAAGTCAACACTGAGCTGAAGCTTGTTAACTGTCTTACCAGCCTTAACCTTAAAGTCGTGCTTGTAGCTGAAGTCTACTCTGTGAACCCATGGAGAGTATACGCTGTAAGCCTCTGCATACTTGCCCTGATTCTTGCTGAGATACTTGTCACCATGTACAAAGTCCATGAAGCGCTTCTCATCGTCTGCTGATGCGAAACGGAACTCACCGTTCTCAACCTGTGCATCAGTAGGGATATAAAGAGCGTCATAGTTATAACCGTCACCATTCATGTCATTTGCGAGCATATATGAGTAGTTATAGCCACCTCTCCATGCCTCATAGATAAGGCTGAAGTGGTTATTTGACTTATCGCTGTATGAACCTGAAAGCACGAAACGGTCTGGAGTAACATACTCAGAGTTGTGAAGCTTGATGTTGTTAGGACCCTCAACTGTAGGAACATATGTAAATGCTGATTCAGCTGCTGAACCAGGCATACCAGTAAGTTCCTTAGACACAGTGTGAGTATAAGCAGCCATGATGTGGAAGTTCTCAACTGGAGTCATGTTGACTGTTACGCTACCTGAATAACCGTATCCCTTGTGAGTATTCTCGAGAACGAATGCCTTAGTACCGGTTCTGAATGTAGATGGGTACATCGGACGGCTATCAGCACCATTAAGATGAGCAAATCCGTTAACCGGGAGCATACTCCAGTCAGAGATTGTAACACCGTTGATTGTCTTGTTGTAGATACCCTCAGCAGAGATAGAGAATGGGAATGATGTAGGGAACTTATACTCAAGAGCGAGTGAAGTCTTCCATACCTGTGGCATCTTGAACTTAGGGTCAACTGCAGAGATTGAAGAAGGTACCGCACCATCCTCCTCTGAAATGGTCTCTGGGTATCCGAGAGCGTGAAGCTTGTCGAGGAGAGCCTGAGTTGTAGCCTTTCCGTTCTCATCCACTACGAGACCGCCCTTGAATTCATCCATAGAGAATCCCATCTTTTCAGCATTCTTCGCATTGATCTGAGCCTGGTACTGAACCATACCTGAGTTTGTAGGCATGTTGGTGAAGAATACGAGTGGGAGACGGCCAGAGAAGAGACCTGTACCACCACGAAGAACAAGGCTTCTGTCCTCGGTAATATTCCAGTTGAAACCTACTCTTGGAGAAACTGTAAGGCTTGCAGAAGGCCACTTTCCTGTATCGATGTTGCGCACCTTGCCATCAGCTGTATAATAGTTGATTGCCTTGATAGCGTTGTTTGTCATGAGGTCGCTGTTATCGAAGAAGAGACCATCGAGACGGAGACCATAAGTGAGCTTGAAAGCCTCATTTACATTCCACTCATCCTGTCCGTAGATACCAGCCTTGTGGAACTGAACACGTGCAGCAGGATTCTTCTCGCCATCGTATCCGTAAGTAAGACAAACTACTTCAGGAGCAGCGCCATTGATGAAGTCCTCTACACTCTCATAACGATAGTAACCTGTACCGTTTCTCATATATGCGTTGTCAGCCATCTGATACTCGTAGCTAGCACCCATAGTAACCTTATGGTTTCCTGCATAATATACGAGGTCATCCTTGATGTTTGCTACAGTATTGTGAACTGCGTTGTTCCAAGTGAAGAGCTCGTATCCGAGAGCCATGTACTGAGTTGTTGTGCCTGTTCCGTCGAGGATATCAATGAATGGGAACTCCTCTGAATTGGTTCCACGGATATCATCAAGCTTAGAGAATGTTGCAAGGAACTGGTTTGAAAGATTGTCACTCAAACGACTGTTAAGGTCGAGTGATACAGTATGAACGAGGTTGTTCATAGAGTACATCGAATTAGCGAAAGCCATAGAGTAGAGTGAAGTACGACCATATGCAGAACGTGTACCACCGTCCATTGACGAAGAGTTAGGAGCACTCCAGTTAGTATTGTTAGTATAGTTATAACGGAGAGCAAGACGATGCTTGTCGTTGATATTCCAGTCAATACGAGCAAGAAGCTTCATGTTCTTCTTGTCAGCAGGGAAATCTGTGAAAGATCCTGTATCATAACCATATTTAGTCTTGACATGATCCTGAACAGCAATCATATCTGCTACAGTAGTATAAGACAGGTACTTGTCGTTTACACCTACACCATCTTCAGACGCTCTCCAACGAACTGCCACTGAAGGAGTCTGAGAATACTCTGCATTCACGAAGAAGAAGAGCTTGTTCTCAATAATAGGACCACCGAGCGTGAAACCGTAGATAGTATTACGGTCACGGTCACGTGCACCTGCTACCTCAACACCTGCAACCTGGTTACCACGCATATTCTCATTACGGTGATATACATAAGCTGTACCGATAAACTTGTTGGTACCAGACTTTGTAATAGCGTTAACACCACCACCGATGAAGTTTGTCTGACGTACATCGTAAGGAGAGATAACGACCTGCATTTCCTCGATAGCATCGATAGAAATCGGGCTTCCGCCTCCAGGAAGACCATCATTAAGACCGAAGTTGTTGTTGAAGTTTGCTCCGTCGACTGTGAAGTTTGCAGTACGGCCGTCAGCACCAGCGAATGTCATACCATTACCTCCATATGGAGAAAGACGCGTAACATCTGTAATGCTTCTGCTTACAGTAGGGAGTGAAGTGATCTCCTTACTTGAAATGTTAGTAGCAGAACCCATCTTCTGAGCAGAGAACTTTGAAGCAGCAGCTCCAATCACCATAGCTTCGCCGAGCATTTCAGCATCCTCATTGAGAGTTGCATTCAATGCGAATACCTCAGCAAGCTGAAGAGTAAGATCCGTATAAGTCACAGTCTGATAACCGAGACATGTGAACTCTACTGAATAAGGACCGCCGGAACGCATACCATTGATGGTATAACGACCTGCCTCATTGGTAGTTACGCCATAGACAGTACCGGAAGGAGTGTGGGTTGCAATCACTGCAACACCGATCACTGGCTCACCGTTAGTGCCAACAACGCGTCCGCCCAGAGCAGATGTAGTCACCTGTGCAAAGGCAGCTACGCTCATAAGCATTGCCGCAAAAGCAGCAATAAAACACTTAATTGT
Organism: Bacteroidales bacterium; assembly: GCA_017550025.1. Classification (GTDB taxonomy): domain Bacteria; phylum Bacteroidota; class Bacteroidia; order Bacteroidales; family UBA932; genus Cryptobacteroides. The sequence goes on from JAFYLU010000072.1 coordinate 59,615, forward strand.
TTGTTTCATAACGTTTTAGTTAATTAAAATAGGATATTTTATCCTGCAAAGATAAGATATTTTAGTGACTCCCTCAAATCTTTGAGGCAATTTTAGACACTAAACGACAACTATTCAACTATTTCCGAACATGCCTATTGGTAAATGACAAATTTTGTTTATCTTTGCCGCCCGAAAATGAGATGTGGAGAGATTTGGCTGCTTGCAACCACTTGAAAAAATGCTAAAATGTTGACTTTCATTCATCATCATGATGATTGTTTTTCATATCAATGTTTTGTGTTTTTGTGACGGCTCCGCATTCATGTGGGGCTTTGTTATTTTATGCCAGGGGCGCTGCCCCTTTACACCCCGCGGCCTTTGCGCCTTTCCGACTTTTGCACGCAAAAGTCACGGCCCGGCCGGTCGTCTGATGACGACTTGTTATGCCAGGGGCGCTGGGCATAAATGCACGCCCTCGAACAAAGGAACTTTATAATACTGAAGTTGAAATAACAGATAACGTTATAGTTTTGAGCGAAGCGATGGCAAGTCCCTTTCCCGAGGAAAGGGATTTAGGGATAGGGTAACGTAATATTGTTCATATCCATGCACGCCCTCGAACAAAGGCACTTTATAATACTGAAGTTGAAATAACAGATAACATTACAGATATGAACTATTTATTTACATCAGAGTCAGTGTCAGAAGGACATCCTGACAAGGTTTCGGACCAGATTTCCGACGCAATTCTTGACGAGTTCCTCCGCCAGGACCCGGAGTCAAAGGTAGCATGCGAGACATTCTGCAGCACAGGTCTCGTAGTTGTAGGAGGTGAGGTGCGTTCAGAGGACGCATACGTGGACATCCCGAAGACAGTACGCAGAGTAATCAAGAAGATCGGCTACAACAAGGCAGAGTACATGTTCGACGGTGACTCATGCGGAATCCTTTCAGCTCTTCATGAGCAGAGTGCTGACATCAACCGCGGTGTAGTCGGTGAAGATGCAGACGCACAGGGAGCCGGAGACCAGGGAATGATGTTCGGATACGCATGCTGCGACACAGAGGAGTACATGCCTCTTCCGCTCGCGCTCTCGCACCAGGCACTTCTCATGCTCGCGAAGATCCGCAAGCAGAAGCCGGAGCTCATGCCATATCTCCGTCCGGACTCTAAGTCACAGTTCACGATCGAATATGACGGCGACACAAACCAGCCTGTACGTGTACACACAATCGTGATCTCTACCCAGCATGATGAATTCACTCCTGCATCTCTCGGCAATATGAGCTACGCAGACGGATGCGCGCAGTACGGTCAGAAGAGAGTTGACGAGGAAATGCAGAAGAAGATCCGCGAAGATGTCGAGAACATCCTCCTTCCTATGCTCATCGAGACTCTCGCACCGGAGACCGCAGCCCTCTTCAAGGGAGATTACATCCTTCATGTGAATCCTACAGGAAAGTTCGTGATCGGAGGCCCTCATGGCGACACAGGACTGACCGGACGCAAGATCATCGTAGACACTTATGGCGGAAAGGGTGCGCACGGTGGCGGAGCTTTTTCAGGCAAGGACCCTTCAAAGGTAGACCGTTCTGCAGCATATGCTTCACGATACATTGCAAAGAACATGGTTGCAGCAGGCGTAGCACGCGAAATGCTCGTGCAGGTATCTTACGCAATCGGTGTTGCCCGTCCGTTGAGCATCTTCGTAAACACTTACGGCACAGCAGCTGAAGGACTCAGCGATGCATTCATCGCACAGAAGATCGAAGAGCTCTTCGACCTCCGTCCTGCAAAGATCATAGAGAAGTTCGGCCTCAAGATGCCGATCTACGAGCCGACAGCATCTTACGGACATGTGGGCAGAACTCCATACAAGGAATCTGTGACACTCATAAGAAACGGCGTCAAGACAACAGAGTATGTACAGTTCTTCGGATGGGAGCTCCTTGACTCTGTAGACATGATCAAGGAAGCATTCGGACTGTAGGATCTTCTCCATACAAACAGCAGGAACTGTGTTTAAGGCGACATGCCACCCCCGGCCAGGGGGTGCCTCCTGACAAGGAGGCGGGGGTCGTTGGAACACAGTTCCTGCTGTTTATATCAATCTATCGCTCTATATTCTCTCCATCTCACGTCGTAGATCCTTCTCCTTGATGGAAGCGCGCTTGTCATATTCCTTCTTACCGCGTGCCAGAGCTATCAGCAGTTTCGCATATCCGTTGTCAGCGATATACAGCTTCACTCCTACAATGGTCAGACCCTTTTCCTTGACAGCTCTCTGAAGCTTGTTCAGTTCCTTTCGGCTGAGCAGCAGCTTGCGGTCACGACGAGGATCATGCTTTCCCCAGCTTCCCCACCAATAGTCAGCCACATGCATATTCTTGACATACAGCTCATTACTGTTGAAATAACAGAATGTATCCACCAATGAAGCCTTTCCGGCCCTGATGGATTTGATTTCGGTACCGGTAAGCACAATTCCTGCCTGGAAGGTCTCAATGAACTCATAGTCAAAGGATGCCCTCCTGTTCTTTATCTCTACGCTGCTCTTTGCCTTCGGCATAATCTTTACATTAAATTCGAATGAAACAGAACTGCAAATGTAATGCTTTTTGAATGATTGTCATATTTCATTCAGCACATTTATGACACCAAGGGTGCCAGATGGGTGTAAAAATGCTATATTTGCATTAACACAAGGCGATCTATGGCAAAAAAATCTTTCACACCGATACCTCCTATGGCTGAACTTCCTCCTGCAGAGGAAATCAATGTACCTGAGATTCTCGAAAAATATCTCAACGGAGAAATTGACCTTATATGCGTACTGGGACCTACTGCTTCCGGAAAGACCAGATATGCCGTACAGCTTGCCCGTCAGATCAACACGATCCTGCAGGCGAATAAAGCCGAAATAATTTCTGCGGATTCCCGTCAGGTCTACCGTGGAATGGACATAGGTACAGGCAAGGATCTCAATGAATATGAAGAGATTCCGTATCACCTCATGGACATCGTGGATGCCGGCACGAAATACAACATATTCGAATATCAGCGTGACTTCGAGAAGGCATACAAGGACATCGTGGACAGAGGATGCATCCCCATCCTTTGCGGAGGCAGCGGACTGTACATCGAGGCTGCGACCTGCGGATATTCTCTTCCGGAAGTGCCGCCTGACCCGCAGCTGCGTGAAGAACTCGAGAAGAAGTCAGACGAGGAACTCATCGCACATCTTGCCTCACTCAAGCCACTGCACAACAACACGGACTATGACACACGCAAGCGCCTTATCCGTGCCCTCGAAATAGCAATTTACGAAGCGGAACATCCTGTGCAGCGCACAAGCTTCCTTCCGAAGAACACATATTATATCGGCACACTGGTGACTCGCGAAGTCCGTAACGAACGGATTGACAGGAGGTTGGATGCCAGACTTGAGGAAGGAATGGTAAAGGAGATAAGTTCTCTCATTGACGGAACTCATCCTGCCCTGGCCCCGGCTCACAAACCTGTTCCGGCAGAGGATCTGATCTATTACGGACTGGAATACAAGTTCGTCACCTTATATCTGACCGGCGAACTCACATTCGACCAGATGCGGAATCAGCTTGCCACAGCCATACATCAGTTCGCGAAACGCCAGATGACATGGTTCCGTGGTATGGAGCGCAAAGGCATATGTATACATTGGACAAATGTCTGACACTCAAGCACTCTGACGCCTAGGCCATAGTACCGCCGACAAGATCAAGGATTTCCGCCGTGATCTCCTGCTGGCGTCCCTTGTTATAGGCCAGAGTCAGTTCGTCAATCAAGTCTTTTGCATTATCCGATGCCACCTGCATTGCAAGAGTGCGGGCTGCATGTTCCGAAGCATTCGCATCAAGCAGAACGGTATATATCTTCAGAAGCAGAACCAGCGGAAGCAGATTCCTTGCCAAGGATATCGGATCGGGTTCAAGAATATAATCGACAGGCTCCGCAGCACCTTCATCATAGTCATGAAGCGGAAGCGGAAGATAATTCTCCCGCACTACAGGCTGGGAGGCAGGCGAAGCGAAATGGCTGTACACAAGGACCACCTGCGCAACTTCTCCTGAAATAAAACTGTCCACAAGGGTATGGGCAAGAGCCGAAGCCTGCTCATAGGAAGGCTTGTCAGCCATTTCAGGATAATCTCCCACAACCCTATATCCGGATTTTGACGCAGCGTCAGAAATCTTGCGTCCAACTGCATATACATCAATATCGTCCGTACCATATCCCTGTCCCTCCAGCAGGCTTATGGTCTCCTGATATTTCTTTATGACATTGGCATTGAATGCTCCGCAAAGGGAACTGTTGGACGAAAAGGCTACAATCGCGATGCGGGGATACACATCCTTCGTCGGCACCTGATCAAGACCGATATCCTGAAGCACGACAGCAGGATGTCCGTCAGGATTGCCGAAGCCGAGTTTGGAATGAAGAGCCTTGTAGAGATCGTCATCCTGAAGAAGGCCGGACAGAATATGATGCAGTTTCTGCTCATACGGCAGTTTGTTGCCTATGGCTGTCTGGGCCTTGTGCAGCTTGGCCGAGGCGACCATCTTCATTGCGGAAGTGATCTTCAGCGTATTCTTCACAGAGCCTATCCTGGTCTTTATTTCCTTCAGTGACGACATTGGATTCAGATTATCGGTTATAAACTACGGCTTCATTCCGCTGACGATGGAAGCGGCTTCATGTTCAATGACGAGCGCAATCTTGTCATCAATCCTGCCTTCAGAAAGCGGCTTGAGCACATCATCTGCATGGAATGCGCGCATCTTGCTCAGGAAAGTTGTCTGGAAATCATCCACCTGATCCAAGGCAAGGTCTTTAAGAAGTCCCTTTGTGCCGCAATACAGAATGGCAACCTGCTCTCCAACCGGCATCGGAGAATACTGCGGCTGCACAAGAAGCCTGTTATTCTTTCTGCCCTTGTCCAGGGCCATCGCCGTAATAGGGTCAAGGTCGCTGCTGAACTTCGAGAATGACTCAAGCTCCCTGTACTGTGCCTGGTCTATCTTCAGGGTTCCCGCCACCTTCTTCATACTCTTCACCTGTGCGCTTCCGCCGACACGTGAAACCGAAATACCTACATTGACCGCAGGGCGGAATCCCTGGTTGAAGAGATCCGTCTCAAGGAAGATCTGGCCGTCCGTGATGGAAATCACATTGGTCGGGATATATGCAGAGACATCGCCCGCCTGGGTCTCGATGATTGGCAGGGCTGTCAACGATCCTCCCGCCTTGACCTTACCTACCAACGACGGCGGAAGATCATTCATCTTTTCAGCCACCTCCTGCTGTCCGATGATCTTCGCAGCTCTCTCAAGGAGTCTCGAATGCAGGTAGAAGATATCTCCGGGATATGCCTCACGACCCGAAGGACGACGCAGGATCAGCGACACCTCACGATAGGCCACAGCCTGCTTTGACAGGTCATCATAGACCACAAGGGCATGCCGGCCGGTGTCGCGGAAATACTCGCCTATGGCAGCTCCGGCAAACGGAGCATAGTACTGCATTGCTGCAGGATCGGCAGCAGTGGCCACCACGACCACGGTATAGTCCATCGCCCCTTTTTCCTGAAGAGTATTCACTATAGATGCTACGGTAGAACCTTTCTGCCCTATAGCCACATATATGCAATATACAGGCTCTCCGGCGAGATATGCTGCTCTCTGATTGATTATAGTATCGATCGCAATAGCCGTCTTGCCGGTCTGACGGTCTCCGATTATAAGCTCACGCTGACCTCGGCCTATCGGAATCATCGCATCCACAGCCTTCAGTCCTGTCTGCAGAGGCTCGGTCACAGGCTGACGGAAGATAACCCCCGGAGCCTTCCTCTCGAGCGGCATCTCGCACAGTTCACCACCGATATGTCCCTTTCCGTCAAGCGGTTCGCCAAGCGGATTGACCACACGGCCCACCATGGACTCGCCGACATTCAAAGAAGCTATCCTTTTCGTACGATGTACCCTCATTCCCTCCTTGATCCTGTCTGTCGGACCAAGAAGAACCGCTCCCACATTATCCTCCTCAAGATTCATCACGACAGCCTTGATCTCGTTGTCAAACTCGAGAAGTTCTCCGGCTTCCGCATTCTTCAGCCCATGTATCCTCACGACTCCGTCGCTGACCTGCAGTACCTGACCGACCTCCTCCAGACGAAGGTCAGTGCTGATGCTTCTCAACTGTTCGAGAAGCACATCCGATATTTCGCTCGGGCGTATCTGTTCTGACATATCTAAACTATTCTGTTGTTCTTTTCTACAAGATGACGGCGTATCCGGGCGATCCTCCCTTCCACACTGGCATCCATTCTCTTACCGTCCATTTCGAAGATGAACCCGCCGATAATCTTCGGATCGACCTCCATCTCCACATGAACCACTCCACCTTCTTTTTCCTGCACGGCCTTCTCCATGCGTTCCTTCAGGTCTTCTGCCGGAATCGCGACCGTAAGCTTTCCCACCTTGATCCCGTTCTCCTTTCTGTATTCTTCCACAAAGACATACAGAATGCGAAGAAAGCAGTTCATCCTCCTTCTTTCACAGACCAATGCGATGAAACGACGCATTTCCATAGACAAGGGCCCGTCCAGAGCAGCCTCCGCCAGCTCAATCTTCCTGTCCAGACCTATCTCGTTCTGGTTTTCGAGATATTCCCTGAACTTAACGACTTCTTCCATGCAGCTGACAAGACGGCAAGCCTGTGAATACACATTCCTGCCATTTCCTGTCTCTCTGACAAATTTCAGCAGAGCCTTTGCATACCTTGAAGCTATAATACCGGCATTCATAAGAAAACTGGATTAAACGGTCCCGGACTCATTACGAGAGCCCGGATGTCTCTTCAAAAAGCCTGTCAATCAGCTCCTTCTGTCCTTTTTCTGCAGACAGTTCCCTGCTGATGACCTTCTCCGCGATTGCGAGGGACAACACAGACACTTCCTTGCGCACCTCTCTCAAGGCCGCTTCCTTCTCATTCTGAATCCTCACCTTCGCATCTTCAATCATCTTCCTTGCCTCTTCGCGTGCATCCTCATGAGCCTTTGCAAGCATTGCGTCGCGTTGAACCGACGCTTCCTGAAGGATTCTGGCATGTTCCGCCTTCGCCTCCTCAAGAAGCCTCGCCTGCTCCTGCACGACACCGGCAAGAGAGTCCTCGGCCTTACGCGCGGCAGCTATCGCATCATCAATCCTGCGGGTACGCTTTTCGACCATTCCCGTTATTATAGGGAAGCCGAACTTCGCAAGAATGACGAAGACGATTGCAAATATCACGGTCATCCAGAACAGGAGACCGCTGTCAGGCAACATAAGATTCATGATCCGGACAAGCTTACATTACGATTGCCATCAGGCAGGCAATGATTGCGAAAAGGCATGCACCTTCCACGAGGGCACCGATGATAAGCATGGCAGTACGGATATTTCCCGAGCTTTCAGGCTGGCGGGCAATGGCCTCCATAGCCGACTGACCGATCTTACCGATTCCCCAAGCTGCTGCAAGAGCTGCAATACCAGCACCTACCGCTCCTGCGACTTTTCCCCAGACAGCTGCACCTGCAGCCTGAAGCAAAATTGTTGAAAGTAACATAGTGATATTGATTTTAGTTATAGTTTATTCTTTTCATCTTCCACTGCATGTTCATGATGTTCCTCCTGCCTGGACAGACCGATGAACACAGCAGAAAGCATAGTGAACACATACGCCTGGATGAATGCCACGAGCAGCTCAAGGCAGTCCATGAACACTCCGAAAAGCATGGTTATACCTGTCATGGACCCGTTGATTACCGGGCCGAGCTTCACCGTCACGAATATCACGGAAACAAGTCCGAGAATCATCGCATGTCCGGCCATAATATTGGCAAACAGCCTGACCATCAGCGAGAAAGGTTTGGCAATCATACCAAAAAGCTCAATGATCTGCATTATCGGTATCGGAAACTTCAGGAAGACCGGCACATCCGGCCAGAGGATTTCCTTCCAGTAATGCTTGTTGGCAAATATGTTGACGGCCGCAAACGTGAACAATGCCAGCACCATCGTCACCGCAATGTTTCCGGTCACATTCGCCCCGCCAGGAAAGAAAGGCACGATTCCGAGAAGGTTGCTTATGAAAATGAAAAAGAAGGCAGTGAGCAGATATGGTGCATATTTCCGATATTCCTTCTCTCCTATCGAAGGCTTGATCAGGTCATCATTGACCATCATTATCATCATCTCCATGAGTCCCGTGAATCCACCCGGGGCCTTTTCCGAAGCATCATTCTTCCTGTACCACCGCCCTGCCGCGAGCACCAGGGTGATGAGAAGAATAGCCGTGAACATCAGTGAAGCCACATTCTTTGTTATGGATATGTCAAACGGGCGTATGAGCTGTCCGTCCGCTCCCCTTTCCACGATCTTGTCCTCATATCTGCCCTCCTGTGCAATGAAGAGGCCTTCATATTCATGACCATGCTCAAGCTTCGAAGACATGAACAGATGCCAACCGGTACTGCTGTGTACGATGCACGGCAGCGGAATCACGATATGACTGCCGTTCCACTCCGTGATATGCCATCCGTAAGAATCACCTATGTGGCCGAACAGGATCTCACCCACATCCACCTCCTGCTTCTCCTGCGATGCATTCAATGGAAATGCAAGGAGCAGCAGCACGAAAAATGATATGATTCTCAATCGCTTCATGCCTCCACGCAGGCTGTTATCCTGTCATTCAATATTTCCACGAATCCGCCAAGCACGAAAAGTTTCTCCTCTGCACCTTCAGACTCATATACGATATATCCCTCATCCAGCGACGAAATGAGCGGCGCATGGCTCTTCAGTACCATGAAACGGCCTTTGGTGCCAGGTAAAGACACCTTGCTTACCCTCTTTTCAAGCAAGGCGCTTTCGGGGGTAAGCACGACTAAAGTAATGACATCAGCTGAATGCATCACTTATCTGTTTATGGCTGCAAGAATATCCTCACCCTTCTTTATAGCCTCCTCTATAGTGCCTACATTGAGGAAGGCCTGCTCCGGGATATCATCTACTTCACCGTTAAGAATGAGCCTGAAGCCGCGGATCGTATCCTCGATAGAGACCATGACACCAGGAACTCCTGTGAACTGTTCTGCCACAGCGAAAGGCTGCGAAAGGAATCTCTGGACCTTGCGGGCCCTGTTTACGGTGAGCTTGTCCTCATCAGAAAGTTCATCCATACCGAGGATGGATATGATATCCTGAAGTTCCTGATAGCGCTGGAGGATCTGCTTTACCTTCTGTGCCGTCTCATAATGATCCTTTCCGACTATGTTCGGATCAAGGATACGCGATGTCGACTCCAGCGGATCCACAGCCGGATATATACCCAGCTCTGCTATCTTTCTGCTCAATACTGTGGTAGCGTCAAGATGGCTGAATGTTGTGGCCGGGGCAGGGTCTGTCAAGTCATCGGCAGGCACATATACGGCCTGTACCGACGTGATCGAACCGTTCTTTGTCGACGTGATGCGTTCCTGCATCTGTCCCATTTCCGTAGCAAGGGTAGGCTGATATCCTACTGCAGACGGCATACGGCCCAGAAGGGCAGACACTTCAGAACCAGCCTGGGTAAAACGGAAGATATTGTCTATAAAGAAAAGTATGTCCTTAGGATCGCCGGCATTCATGCTGTCTCTGAATGACTCGGCGAGGGTAAGTCCCGACAGAGCCACTGAAGAACGCGCTCCAGGAGGCTCGTTCATCTGACCGAAGACCATAGCCACCTGCGACTTCTCGACTTCCGAATAATCGACCTTGGAAAGATCCCAATGCCCTTTTTCCATGCCCTCGAGAAATTCTTCTCCATATCTGATTACTCCGGATTCTATCATTTCACGAAGCAGGTCGTTTCCCTCACGTGTTCTCTCACCGACTCCGGCAAATACTGAAAATCCGTTGTGCTTCTTGGCGATATTGTTGATCAGCTCCTTGATGAGCACGGTCTTTCCGACTCCGGCACCACCGAAAAGGCCGATCTTTCCTCCCTTCAGATATGGTTCAAGCAGGTCGATAACCTTTATACCGGTGAAAAGCACCTCCTGCGACGTAGTAAGGTCCTCGAATTTAGGAGGTTCGCGATGTATCGGGAAAGCACCCTCCCTGTCAAGCTTCTTCATTCCGTCGATGGTATCGCCCACCACATTCATCACACGGCCGCGGATCTGTTTTCCGACAGGCATGGTGATAGGGGAACCTGTACATGAGACCTCCATTCCACGGCACAATCCGTCTGTAGAGTCCATGGCAACAGTCCTGACAGTATCTTCACCGATGTGCTGCTGCACCTCGATCATCAAAAGTTTTCCGTCTTTTTTCCTGATGGTAAGAGCTTCGTGTATTGCGGGAAGCTGTAAAGCGTCATCCTCATCGATTTCAAAATGAACATCGACAACCGGTCCGATAATCTGAGATATGCTTCCTTTGATAAGTGCCATGGTATCAAGTTTAGGGGAAGGGTATATTGCCATAATCTCAAAGATATGGAATTTCCCGCAAATACACAAATTTTCATATTTTACGGCATGGACTGCCTCTCTTTCTGCGACCTCCTGTCAATCAGATAATCCAATGAATACCGGCCGGGGCCTGCAAGGAAGAGAAGAAGAAACACTATAAGATATATGAGGGACAGTTCTCCTTCAGGCATCATCGCATCATGTATGTCAAAGAAGGCGACACCCATCGACACAATCATCGGTATGGTCACCAATCTGACCATAAGTCCGGCAATAAGGAAGAGAGAACAGCAGAATTCACAGAAGATACTGACCATCAGCGTCATGTAGCTTCCAAAACCGAAGACGCTCGGATAATTGTCGACCAAGAGATTGAAGTTCATCATCTTATCCAAGCCATGAATGAAAAACAGCACACCGAACACAAGGCGCACTGCAAGAATCAGAAGAGAAGATCCCTTTCCTCTGAACTGATGCGGGAATAGAAAATTATAAAACATAGCAGTTCGTCATTTACAACGAACTGCTATTCAAAATATAGTCCAAAATCTATCAGAGATTTGACTTGACCGTGATCACTGCCTTTTTCAGTCCCTTTGCGGAAGCTTCGAGAACGATATCGCCAGGCTCTTCAGAAGAAGAAACGATTGCGGTCATCATACCGCTGAACACCTTCATCTTCGGCTGCTGGAAAGACTCAAGAGAAACAGGATTTCCGTTTGCTCCTGCACGGTATGTACCGGCTCCCTTGACCTTGAATGAAATTTCATTGTCTGCCAGAGGGCAAAGGTTTCCGTTCTTGTCCACTACCTTGACTGTCACGAATGAAAGGTCATTGCCATCAGCCTTGATCTCTGTCCTGTCAGCCTCAAGTACGATGCGGTAAGGTTTTCCTGCGGTATGCATCTCCTTTTCTGCTACGGCATTTCCGTCGGCATCATAGGCAACCACCTTAACCGTACCCGGCTCATAAACCGTATCCATCCACATCAGACGATAACGCTGCTGACGCTTGAATATCTTCATCGACAATGTATCCGCACTGTTGTGTACATTTACCGACATGTCCTTTGTGCGTAATCCCTGACTCTTTCCGTTTATGAACAGTTCCGCTGAAGGATAGTTCGTATATACGAACACCGGAGTAACCTCGCCTTCACGACCTGCCCAGTTCCAATGCGGAAGAATATGAAGAGTCTCCTCATCCTTGTTCCAATGGCTGCGATAAAGGTAGTATCTGTCCTTTGGAAGACCTGCAAGGTCGATGATGCCGAAGAGTGAAGAGTGGCTTGGCCAGTCTGTGTAGTATGGAGTAGGCTCACCAAGATAATCGAATCCGGTCCATACGAACTCACCGATGCAGTAAGGAAGGTCCTCATGCTGGATGAAGTCATCTTCAGGGAGATTTGACCAGTTGCAATGCTCCACATCATAAGATGAGGCCTGATGGTCAGGATACTTGGCCATGGCCTTGCGCTCTACAGGGAATTTGTAGACGCCGCGCGAGCTCACTGTAGACGCAGTCTCGCTTCCGAGAATGATTCTCTGCGGGAGTCTCTTATACGCCTCCTGATATCTGTGAGGACGGTAATTGAATCCAGGAATATCAAAGACAGCAGCGATATTGTTATAAAGCACATTGTCCGGCTGATCCATACCCATTGTCACTGGCCTTGTAGGGTCCTCCCTGTGGCAGATGTCCTGAAGCCAATGAGAAATCTTCACACCCTTTTCGCCTGGCCACTGGTCAGAAACCTCATTTCCGATACACCACATGACCACAGCAGGACTGTTTCTGAAATGTCTGATAAGATTTACCAGATCTTTCTCTGCCCACTCTACAAAGTGTCTGTTATATCCGTTCTGGACTTTTGGAGTCACCCACTCGTCGAATGTCTCTGCCATGAGCATCATACCCATTTCATCACATGCCTTTACAAGTTCAGGTGCCGGCATATTATGCGATGTACGGATCGCATTACAGCCCATATCCTTGAGCATACGCACCTGACGGCGTATACCTGCCTCATTTGCAATGGCACCAAGAGGACCGAGGTCATGATGATTACATACACCCTTGAAGACAATCTTTTCGCTGTTAAGAAAGAATCCCTTGTCTCCCTCATAGCTCAAGGTACGGATACCGAATGTGCTCGAATATTCATCCTTGAGGGTATCACCCTCATACACGCGTGAAACAGAAGTATAGAGATAAGGAGTATCAACTGTCCAGAGAAGCGGATTCCTGATAAGGAAATCCTGCTCAAAGACATTGTTGTCATACTCGGTTCCAACCTTTGAATCTTCTGCAACAACTGCTCCCTGCGGATCAAGGATCTGTGTCACGATCCTATAGTCAGCAAACTGCTTTCCTTCAGGTACTACGAATTCTGTTTTCTGTGCTACATCCGCATGCTTCGGACCGATTTCCTCTGTAACGATATATGTTCCCCAGTCAGGAATATGCGCATCTTCAGTAACCACAAGATGTACATTTCTATAAAGTCCGGCACCAGGGTACCAGCGTGAAGATTCAGTGAAATTTTCAAGCCTTACAGCAAGTTCATTGACCTGACCTGCCTTAAGATAAGGCGTTGCATCAACAATAAATGAATTATAACCATATGGCCAGAATGCCGCATGCTCACCATTGACATAAACATCAGCATGACTCATCGCTCCGTCGAATACAAGTCTGCATGAACGTCCGTCCTTGAAGTCAGGAGCCTCGAATTCGAGACGATACCAGCCTGTGCCAACAAACGGAAGTCCACCTGTACGTCCTGCATGTTCCATAGCCTCTTTCTGACCATCCTGCGCGATAGCTACATTCTGCTTGTCATTATGTATACTGAACGGGCCATAAATCGCCCAATCATGAGGGACACGTACATTCTGCCAGCCTGAATCATCATAATCAGTCTGGGAAAAGACAGGATTGTCTTCTCTTGTAAACTTCCATCCTTTTTCCAGAAGCTTTTCCGTACGGACCTGTGCTGTAAGTAAAAACGGGAAGAGCAGCAGGAAAGCTGCAAGTAATCTCCTTCTCATAAATGTAATTATTGGTTAGTATCATACAAAGATACAAAAAATCAGTCTTGAACAAAAAGAATTGCTTGTGAGAAGGATATATAATCAAACACCCCGTCATCAGTTGATGACAGGGTGTCGTATGAAAAAGTGGCAGCTACCTACTCTCCCACCTGGTGGGGCAGTACCATCGGCGATGGTGAGCTTAACTTCTCTGTTCGGAATGGGAAGAGGTGGATCCTCACCGCTATAACCGCCACAATATGTTTCTGAGAAAAGATAACACAGGAAGCAGAAGTAGATCCGCTGCTTCGATTCGAGTCCATCATGCTGTGCTGTCGTTGTTTTTCAATGGCCGATTCCTCTTCGTCCCGATTACTCGCCGTGCCTCTCAACAGGCATGCGGCTTCATCGAAACGCCATCCAGAGGAAGATGTCGGGCTATTAGTACCGCTCGGCTTTGACATTACTGCCTTTACACCTGCGGCCTATCGACGTGGTAGTCTCCCACGACCCTCAAAAGATGTCTCATCTTGAAGACGGCTTCGCGCTTAGATGCTTTCAGCGCTTATCCTGACCGAACGTGGATACCCGGCGGTGCAGCTGGCGCCACAACCGGTAAACCAGAGGTTCGT
>JAFYLU010000073.1 GCA_017550025.1 Bacteroidales bacterium
CTAATATATATTTCAATTTATTCTTCATGCTACTGGACTAATTGAAATCGTGGTTTATATCAAGTTCATTCCAGTCCATTATGCCGGAACTGACAATGTCTACGCGTTGTCCCGATATAAGCAGCTTATAGACATACTTCTTGTTCGGTTCCCAGATGACAGGTACTGGTGTCGACACTGTTGCTTCATATTGCTGGGAAGCCACTTCGGGGTTATCCATGAATGCCCTGTATTTGACTTTGATAGACATGCTGCATTCTTCAGGGAATACAATGAGTCCGGAAACAACAGGGGTATAGGTGTAGGTCATATTTCCCTCCGAGTTCTGCACTGCATTCTGGAGTTGGGCTCCGATGTCACCGATAACCCGATACGGATTGTCAGGATCAGATAGCGATGCGGGGGCGATTTCATACGACGAGGTGACGGCATCTTCTCCGAAGGTGACTGTCATCGGACCAGATGTCTGCTTGTGGTTTCCCCAAAAGGTCAATTCGTCTACTATTATATCTGCATTTTCGTCCGCACTTGCGGCTTCGATTACAACCTGGGAGAACAGGTGTTCCTTAAAATGGAGAGAGGCGTATTGGGCGTCTTCCAGTCTGTTGTCTACGCTAGTGTAAGCAAACATAACGTCTGCCTGTTCTGATGAAAGGTCCAGACCATGTACATTGTTGCCGGAATCCTTGCCGAAATCAAGTGTGAGGATACCACCCGCAAATGATCCGGTAGCCGGATTACCTGTATTTTCTTCAGGTGTCTTCGCGTGAGAAGCATTGAAAAGCGATGCAGGGAGGGCAGCAGCAAATGTATATGTGCCACGATGCCAGAATCTCTTCGGGGTATAGTACCATGTATCCAGTGGCTGCGATTGCGGACTGAAGACTCCGTCGCTGTCGCCGTCAGTGGCGTAGACCTTGGTGCCGTTATGGCCAAAGACGAGTTCTGTGTAGCCGGAGCTATATTCTCCTGTAAAGGCTGCATTGTCATCAGGGTCCTTGGTCCATGATGCCCATACTGTAAAACCGTCTCCGAGCAGGTCGTCAAGACCGCTGATCGCGGCTTTGGTTCCAGCCTGGGAGTCCGCATCTGCTGCGAGTTCTATAGGGCTTCCCTGGGTCGGAGAAACGACTGGCTGGTGCCCCGCACACCCGGACATCAGGAGGATAATAGGCAGGAATATGTAGTATATATATCTCATGTCTGTTCTACTCTATATCAATTTCTATCTTTTCGCCAGCAACCCATTCGGTAAGTTCTGTTCTTCCTGTCGTACATTAGGCTACGCCTTTATGTGCCGGAAGTTAATATGCATCAAATTTTAATTGGAACCCTGGCAGGCGGTCAGGCCCGCCAGGATTGAAGTATTAGTTGAGTTCAATAACTTCTCTGTTCTCACCGGTAACATCCCAATCCTCGACAGTAACATCGAAAGAAATTCCGTTGGTAGAAACCTTGAGCTTGAAATCATATGACTTACCAGGCTCGAAGTTAACGCTTGAAAGATCCACGTCATCGCTGGTAAATGTACCTGCACCTGGGAGGAAGTACTTAACCTTAAGTACAGCCTTATGAACTGATCCTTCAACAGGGATGATCATCATATATCTGTTCTCCTGGTTCAATTCTGCCTGAGCCTCATCGGCCTCTGTAGCTTCTTCATTCGCCTTATATTCATCATCATCAGCGCCGTCTTCCTGACCGTAATCCTTAACCCACAACATGCTGTTGTCATAGATAGGAGCGCCAGTTTCTGCACCTACGCTTGTGAAAGATGAAGTATAGTCATCTGATACAGGAAGGAGTGAATATGTAGTTGCAGCAGCAGTACCTGTTGGAGTGATATATGGTCTGTTCTGATTGTATTCAGTATCTCCGATCTTGATGGTTGTAGCCTTTGCATCAGCAAGATTCACCTGGCCTGTGCTGTAGAAGTCACCAACCATATCAACCTGCTCGACTGAAACCTTGATGGCATTGTTCTTCTTTGTAACAAGAGAGAAACCTACACGTGAAAGAAGATGTGAGAATACAAAGTCAACAGTTCCATTTTCATTCTCTGCATCATACTTCATGGCAGACTGATATTTTGCAACAAGGAGGTCCTTCTGATCTGCAACAGTAACAGGCACAGTATAATTGATTATGTGCTCCTGCTCTGTAGTCTGTACAAGGTTACCTGTGTTAAGACCGTAAGCGATGAAGTTAAGAAGATTCGAACCTGGCCAGTACGCATTACCTGAATATGTCCAGCCTGTTCCATCTGTGTTTGTCACAACCTTATTCATATAAGGAGTAACGCTGTAATCCACCTGAGATCCTGTAGGATACATGAACGCATACACCTGGAAACCGAACTTTCCAAGAGTATCAATGTCTGAAGCTGTACCCTTTGTTACAGGGATTCTGCCTGTATAAGGGTTGAACTGGATAGGCTCTTCCGCATGTGGGCGGTTGATAACCTCGCTCTTTGTACAGCCGACTACGACCGCAGCGAGAGCACAAACTGAAAAAATAAATCTTTTCATAACTGTTTGAATTAGTAGTTAATATTTAATTGTTTGTTGTATTATCTTGTTGGCTTCCCGATCAGGTCGGGAATGACCTCTTATCATTACCAGTATTGGACTTCTTCTTCCTCCTTGAACAGGTCGTACTGCTTTATCAGCACTGAAATCTCCGGGTCAAGGTTTCCTCTATGCCTGTACATCGGTTCCTGCTCGACTGAATTCAAGTAGCATTGAACCGCCTCCTGGATCCTTCCCGTACGGGAGTAGACTATGGCGAGCATATAATTGACCGGTGCTGTCCTCTTCTCTCCTGTCATAGGCTCAAGTATCTGCAATGCACTCAAATTCCTGTCGAGACTTATGTAGGCAACCGCCGAATTGTAATCTCCGTAAGGTCCGAGAAGGGCGATAGCTGTGTGATAGTCCATATCCGCGAGAGCCTGAAGTCCCCTTGCATAGGTGCTGTCAACCACAGTCGTATGCACCGTATCCTTCACCATACCCTTTCTGTGGAGGTAGAAGTTGAACTTCACAGTTCGGAGCTTCGGATATATGTTCTTCTTTGCGTGCGAGTACCACCTGTATCCCTTCATCTTCGCTTCCCTTGCGTCTGGGGTAAGGGTGCCGTGGAGATCGTAGTACTGCTGCTTCTGGTCGTCCGTCATCACGGTGTCTTCCCTGACATATTCCAGAAGGTCATCCCAGTTTTCAGGATTGCTTCGTGCGGTGAACTTGATCTGAGGGATCGTATCCTTTTCAGGCACGATGATCTCCTCTGTCATCTGATCGGTGTCAAGCTCGTTGGCAATCGAGATCGAAAAGCCCTGCTCTGCCTTCAGGCTGTCCGTGTAGTTCCTGATGAATCTGTCGAAATATCTTGTCACTGATTCCGAACGAGCCTGTGCATATTCCTGATTCTTTGAGTATGCTCCTTCAGGCGAAGCCGTCGCATTCACAATGATGGAGTCCAGTTCGAAGACCTCATTGTCAAGAAGACTACGGAGATTGGATTTTATCTTCTGTATCTCCGCCTCGTTGTCTCCAAGGTCAAGGTCTATGTCTGACTTGGCCACGTTGAACTCGATCCTGTATGCAGTGTTTGCATATGCCCTTCTCTCGATGATACGGGTAAGATACTTGACCACGCTCAAGTCGGCAAATGTCGATGTCGAACTGATATAGTAATCGAGAGGCGCGAACTCCGGCAGACGGTATATGAGGTCTTCGCCACGATAAATGTCACCCCTCAGGTTGATGGTAGCCTTCCTGAGTTTCGGACGGGTGTTGATGGTCTGAATATAATGATAGTTTACAGCTCCATCAGTCGCAGTCAGCACACTGTCAAGCCTGATGTTTTCAGTAACGATAGGCACCCTGACATACTGATCATATTTCTTCTGTCGCATTTCCTTGCGGACATTGTTCATCTTCCTCTGGAGCTTGTTGATATAGTGCTCCATGATTTCCTTCTCCTTCTCTCCGTAATTACGGTCAAACTCCTCCCTGGAAACGATAGTAGTGTCGTTCTTATATTTGTATATCAGAGGGAAATTTCTGCTTATGAATCTTTCAAACTGATATATGTTAAGGAACTGCATATCATCGGTCACAATCTTGTTTACAAAATTGTCATACCTTTCATATCCTCTGAGCTGACGCTCGCGATATGCTTTTCCTGTGACATAGATTGCTTCAAGCTGGGTGGTGTCCCCCTGGATTACCATTGACGGGAATATACGGAACTGCCAGTCCTTGTTCTGGATTTTCTCCGGAACTGTAACGATGAACTCAAGGTCAACCTTACCACGACGCTCCGCAATGTTTTGGAAACGCGCTGTCACTGTTGCTGCCTCAAGGACTTCAGTTGCAACCATCTCACCGGTTTCCTCGTCCTCAATAGCTTTCATAAGGAACTGCTCGTTACCCTGGGCATCCTTTACGATGATAGTATCCTGGGCAATGTTCTTGGTCGATATGGTGTTTGGCGAAGCTGACCTCTTTGGCATATTGAACCTTACCGTATCAAGCTGACCGGTACGCAATGCCTTGAGCTGCCTCCTTACCGAGCACGAGCTCAGCATGAGAAGCACCATTAAAAACGCAAGCAGAATATTTCCCTTTCTCCTAAACATCTAAAAAATATATACTATCGATACTATCACATTGTCAAGAAACAGAAAATTTCTCTGTTTCAGTATTCGTCCTCCCCAGAATCCAAGACCGAAGTCCAGATTGAAATTGTTGCTTATCATCAGAGAGTAGCCGGCAGCCAGACCTGCTCCAAGGGCATTGCCTGCTTTCAGGTCAGAGGTCAAAAGACCCTTCTGCTCAAAATTCTTATACTGCAGCTTGGTTCCTATCCACCATTCGGAATATGTCTGCCACGGCCAGTATCTGGCACCTATATAGCCTCCATATTGCTTGTTCATGATCTCCACCTCGGTCGGAGACTTGATCTCCCATGGGTTAGCGGTAAATCCGCCATTGAAGGTGAAATGCTGACCGACAGCCATGGAGCCCTCGAAATTTATAGTTCCGAGGTTTGCCCACGTAAGAGCATTGGTGGATATAGCCCACTTCTGCGCATCTGCCGTCTGATGTACGAGAACAGACAGAAGAAGAGCAATCGCAAGTCTATATATGTTTCTTGTTACTTTCACTTTTTCTATAGCATTGGAAGTATCATTTCAATCTCATCACCCCAATCATTCACACCTACATCAAAACCACCTTGTCCACCACCTACTGGTTCTACTTCAGGAAGCGGTTCAGGCCAATAAACATGTATCTCCGGCCAGATTGGCTTGCCGTTCTGATCAAGCTGAGTTCCGTCGTACGAATTCAGGTCAGCAATAATATCTCCGATCGGGAAATCATGCTCAAGTATAGTCTCATTATCAACAAGGAGCAACTTTATATACAGATTGTTTTCTTCAGGTTTACCCTGGTGTCCTGCAGGAAGACCGAATGTAGAAAGCGATGCCTTGATAGCTCCTTTCATCATATCAACCGCTCCGGATTCAGTATGGTCATATACGACATCCCATGAACCCATCGTGTGAGTGACGAGGTTTTCGGTCTGTGTCCTTGAAGAAATATAGCATCCCTCCGCCATATCCTCTACAGCTCCAAGAGCAGAACGCAGATACGGAAGATTCTCAAGATGAACATAGAGGTCAAGATTCTTGATAATGGACTTTGGAAGAAGTGGTCCGACCTCATTCTGACTCTTAGTAGGTTCTTTAGTCCGCTTGTCATTGTGGCGGAGCTGTCTGTTAGCTTCAGGGAGGGTAGCAAGATATTCAGCTTCAGCTTTCGCTACCATTTCTTCGGTAACCTCGATATTCTTGATGCAGTCAATTGCAAGCCATTCAGGCTCGGCACCCACCTTTGAGACTGGCTGCTTTGTAGAATACCAATTGGATTTTACTTCGATTACTCTGGCCTCAGCCTTGTCGAAATTATCGAGATTGTGGAACTCGATAGTTGAATATTCTGTTTCAGTCTGATTGAATACGAAAGCATGATAATAGTCTGCTTCCAGATTCAGAGTAATGTAGTTAAGTGTATGTGTAATAAAACGGGTCGGCTGCTTATCAGAACTTGCAGACCAGACATATGATGTCATACCCGTAGGAATTTCAACGTTACGGAAACCGCTCCAATCAACATTCAACTTGACAGGTGCAGTATGAGGATGATAAAAACACAAATCCTTGAAGCCGAAATCAAGGTCGGCTTCACATGACACAGCAGAGATTAACACAGAAAAGACAATGAAAACCGATGCTGCTATTTTTTTGCATAGTTTCATCGTGCTGTGAATTTTTTCTGTTTAGGTTTGATTAGCCATACAAGCGATACGGACGCCTTGGTAGGTCCAATCCACGCCCTGCGGACAGTACCTAGCCAGGTATTATGTCCGTCCTGGGCTATATATTCATAATATTTTCCAGCCAGATAGCCGAATCCTAGATCAAGATCAACGTTTAATCCAGGTGCTATCGGGAAGGAATAACCGTACTCAACACCTGTTCCAATATTGAGTCCCGGGGTCTGCTGGCCATAGTTACCAGCCTGAAGATCATAAGCCAGCATCTGTCCATAAATGCCAAGATGGTGGCCGGTAAAATTTCTTTCATTGGACGCATTGCCGAAATATTTTCTTATTCCGAACTGTGTTCCATAAAAGTTCCAATAGAAATGTCTCGAGGGCATTTCAAGACCTGCATAAAGTAGGTCGATATAAGCTGTAAAATTGTTGTAAATATAATACTCGAATCCAAGATTTGGTACGAGAACCGCATCGTAGAGAAGATTGGTCTTCAATGCAACGCGTGATGAATTGTTGACAGGAGTATGTGCACGCAGATCAGCCGCACAAACCCGGAAATGGCTGATGCAGCATAAAATAGCAAGCGTAAATATTAATGAAGCTCTCCTGATCATTGTTTAAGTAAAAAAAAGCCCCTCCCCTATAAGGAGAGGAGGGGCAAATAATTATGTATCTTTATTAGTTCTGTGGCTGATAGAATGTAACAAAGATGTCAGTAGTTTCTGAGTGCTGACCGCCTGTTGCATGAACGTTGTGCTTGAATGTAACAGTGATCTGAGCAACGATTGGGTTGAGAAGCTTAGCAGCATCATCCTTCTTGAGAGTGAGGATACCGTCTTTCTTATTCCAATCATACTTAGATCCATCGTAAATTACAGGACCAGCTTCAGTCTGCTCAACGATAGATACGATGTCAGCCTCTACAGAGATACCATAAGCAGTCTTAACAGCGTCTGAAATGATATTCTTGATAGATGTAGCCTCACGGTTGATAAGGTCGCCAGAATGTGCGAGCGTACCATCATTCTTCTTAGCTGAGCTTGAAAGGCTGAACTTGTCCCAAACATTAACTGGAGTGTCATTCTCAACTATACGCTGCTTTTTGATGTCACCAGCAGAGAATGAGATTGGATCCTCTACATTAAGGATGAGAATTGCCTCATCAATAACATAACCACTAGCATCGAGAGTTGCCTTAACCTTAATCTGAGTACCATGATCCTTCCAAGTAAGCATTGCTTTCTCCTTCTGGAGATATGCATTAATTTCCACGCCGAGAAGTGGATTAGGAATTCCATCTGCAAGTGGCTTTACAGCAACTACATTGTTAGCGATAGTGCTCTTAGCCTCATCAAGAACAGTGTAAGTAACCTTCTGAGTATCGTTTACATCACCAGTAACGTTGAGGTAGTAAGCGAGGTCAGACTGAACTACAGTGTAGACACCAGGGTCCCCAATTACACGTGCCTGGAGGTCCACAGAGTAAACCTTAGGCTCAGATGTAGGATTTGCGTACTCAGTAGATCTTACGAGACCGATCTCTGGGAGATGTGGCTTACCAGTTACGATGAAGTTGAATGGTACACCGAACCAAGTAGTGATGTCACCCTTGAACTCGTAAGTTGCAGGTACAGCACCTTCGAACTGCTCCTTGTAGAGACGTACCCAAGACTTATCCTCATTGTTGTTTACAACGAAGTTAAGGTTGTAGAGTGAAGCAGGATCGTTAACCGTGTTCTTCTCATCTGTAAGGGCAGCGAACATAAGATCGTTAACCTTTGCTGTAGCAGCGAAGCCTGCGTTTGCAGCACCGAATGCAGCGTAAGCATCAGCGATGAGAGCATCCTTACCATCAAAGTAAGTCTGACCAGCAACGAGGTCGAGATCTACCTCAGACTTAACCTCAACAGCTGCAGGGAGATTACCAAGAGTAGCCTCGAATGTAATCACAGCCTCAGTTGTCTCGTTAAGGTTAACACGCCATGTCTTAACGTACTTGTTAGCATCAGCACCAGCTGCAGCGAACTTATAACCCTTGGCGAATGCGATAGTTGCAGAACCTGCCTTACCAGCTACTGGCTTCTCAATTGCAGAAAGCTTGAGAGTTGTAGCATCATCAGTACCGTTAAGCTTGAGAGACTGAGACAAAATCTTAGAAGGCTGGAGAAGTGGCTCAAGGCTGTAGATGTTATCATAAGTTACATCGTAGAATACGAGGTCATTACCATAAGCAACCTTATCATCTGAGCGGAGGTCGATAGCCTTCTGGAGAGTCCAGTTGTAAGTCTGTGGAGTGAAGTTGATGTAAACAAGGTTCTTAGTGATAGTTATCTTGTCAGCAACTGCAACTGACTGACCATTGAGGTGGTATACGTCAACTACCTCGAGGCAGCTTCCTACACGCTGGTCATACTTAACCTTGTTATCCTCGTCGTAAGCAACGAGCTTAACACTTCTTGAAGAACCAATAGCGTTTGCATCGTTAACGATGAACTTGTCGGTGTTGTATGCACAAACATTATCAGCCCACTTGTCAGTAGCACCAGTAGCATCAAGCTTGTCACCAGATGCATAAGAAACAACATGACGACTTGCCTTAACATCTACCTTATAGCCATACTTCTCATAGAGAGCATCTGGAGTATAAGTCTCAACATTACCATTCTTAGAGAGCTGGATAACAGGCTCGTTAGCTGTAGTGAACACCTCAGACTCAGTATCAGATGAAGCGATGATATGATCATCCTTTGCCCAAGGCTGC
Source organism: Bacteroidales bacterium (assembly GCA_017550025.1). Classification (GTDB taxonomy): domain Bacteria; phylum Bacteroidota; class Bacteroidia; order Bacteroidales; family UBA932; genus Cryptobacteroides. The sequence goes on from JAFYLU010000073.1 coordinate 9,107, forward strand.
TTCATAGCAGGAATTGACTTAAGTGCAGTAAGAATCTTCTCTGTGTTACCTACAGTATATCTTGCAGCGAGCTGGAGAACATCGTAAGTCTTGTCAGCAACGAGGTTAGTGAACTCAGAAGCAACATTGTTTACAGTAGCGTCGTCAGCGAGTACGAGAGCTGCGCTGTAACCCTGAACTGTAGATACAGATTCAGCAAGTACGATGAGCTTCTCAAGTGTGCTTGTAGAGTTATCACCGAAGAGTGCATTCCAGATGTTCTCAAGAACTGAGCTAGACTTGCCTGTACCCTTGATTGCTGAAAGATAGAATGACTTGTCGAAGTTCTTAGCGAGAACGTCTACTGCGAGGTAGCCATCCTTATCCTTAGATACGCCTACAACCTCGAGAGTAGCCTGACCTGCGCTTGCACCGCGAACTGCAACACCCTCAACATCGTATGAGAGGATAGCTGGGTTAGCCTTGTAAGCCTCAACGATCTCATCTACGATAGTAGCTGAAGTAGAGTTAACCTTGTAACGGAGAGTTGTCTTTGCAGGAACGAAAGCAACATCTGCAAGGTTAAGAGCGTTAGCATGTAAATTGATAGTAGCACCGTAGTGTACGTTAGCCTTTCCGTCAGAGTACTCTGGAACGTAAACGAGGCTCTGAACACGCTTAGCAAGGTCAGAAACCTGGCCACGGATCTGCTCGATGAGAGCGTTAGCGTCAGCAACCTGTGCACGGAGGTGGTCAATCTTATCGTTAGCACGATCCTCAGCAGCCTTAACTACTGTAAGGAGCATGTTCATTACTGAAGTAGTCTTCTCGTCAATCTTTGCAGAGAGTGCAGCGTCAGCAGCCTGAAGGGCAGCGAGCTTCTCCATTCCGAGATTCTTGAGAGCCTCGAGAGCCTCCTCAAGAGCTGAAATTCTACCGAGAGCAACTGTGAGCTCATCAGAAACTGTAGTTGTAGCAGCGATTGCCTGCTCGTAGTAGTCAAGCATAGCACGTGCAAGATCCATATCCTGAGCGCGGAGCTCATCGATAGCAGTCTCGAGATTTGCCTCAACCTCACCGATCTTAACCATTGCAGCAGCGATAGCAGCAGCATTAGCGTCGATAGCCTCAGCGTTAGCATCGATCTGTGCCTGGAGTTCTGCAGCAGCAGACTCAACAGCAGCGATTGCCTCCTGATAGTAGCTGATCATAGCGTTTGCAAGTGCACCGTCATTAGCCTGAAGCTCTTCGATAGCAGCCTCCATAGCTGTCTTAGCAGCCTCGAGACCAGCGATTGCAGCGTTGATAGCCTCGATATCAGTCTTGATCTTAGCGATATCACCAGCAAGAACATCAGTAATAGTAGTGAACTCGTTTCTGAGGTCAGCAATCTCTGACTGGAGCTCCTTCTTTGTGTTCTCGATAGTCTTGTAGATAAGAGCTACGTGCTCGTCAATTATATCAACGATGTCAATCTTAGTCTGAGCGATCTCAGCCTGAATCTCTTCCTTAGTGCTTCCGATTGTCTTGTAAACAAGAGCAATAGCCTCCTCAAAAGCAGCAGTTACATTAGCGTCACCCTCAGCGATCTCAACCTTAAGCTCAGCCTTGATATCAAGGATAGTCTTGTAAACGAGAGCGAGTTCATCCTCGAGCATCTCTGTCATTGCCTTGATAGCAGCAGCGTCACCTTCAGCGATCTCAATCTGAAGCTGCTCCTGAACGCTTGCGATAGTCTTGTAGATAAGAGCTACAGCAGCATCCATAGCCTCCTGAAGAGCAGTATCACCCTCAGCGATAGCGATCTCAAGGATCTCAACGTAGCTAGAGATAGTCTTGTAGATAGCAGCATCAGCAAGCTCATATGCAGCTGTAACAGCAGCACTGCTTTCGTCAATAGCTGCGAAGAGAGTCTTCTTAATGTCCTCGATAGTGTTGTAGATGAGGGCACGCTCCTTCTCCCACTCTGTAGTGATCTTAGCCTCGAGAGCTGAGATTGCAGCTGTGTAGTCTGCAGTGAGAGCCTCGATTGCTGAATCAACAGCAGCGATAGACTGGTTGTAGTAGTCAAGCATTGCGTTAGCAAGCTGGCTGTCCTGAGCCTGAAGATCAGAGAACTGCTTGCTTACAGACATCTTGTAAGTCTCAAGAGCCTCGAGGTCAGCAAGGTAAGCGTACTCGAAGTTAGTGAGCTCGTTAGTAAGGAGCATGTGAGCGTCCTTAAGAGCGTTGATTGCAGTTGCGTTATCCTCGATCTTGCCTGCATTCATGTCGATGTCAGCTCTGATCTGCTGGAGAGCAGCTACAGTCTCCTGGTATCCCTGGATGAGGGCAGCAACATTCTCCTCGAGAACCTCTACACGTGAAGTGATAGCGTCAACAGCACCCTGGATGTTTACAGAAGCCATAACGAGCTGTGCAGTCTCATTCTTGAGAGCAGCGATGTCAGACTTAGCCTCATCCATATCCTCACCGAGAGTAGCGAGAGTATTGTTGATGTTCTGGAGGTACTCAACTGTCTGCATGTAGCCCATCTTGAGTGACTCAACATCGTTCTTTACAGCCTTAAGGTCAGCCTGTGACTTCTCGAAGTCAGCAAGGCTTGCCTTACCCTCGAGTGCAGTTGCAATGTTCTGGAACTGCTCGATAGTCTGCATGTAACCCATCTTGAGAGACTCAACGTCGCTTGCTACAGCATCAAAGTCGTCCTTGTCAGCCTTAGCTGCATCGAGAGCCTCGAGAGCAGCGTTAAGGTTTGCAAGAGCTGTGCTTGCTGCAGTCTGAGCTTCGTCGATCTTGCCCTGAAGCTCTGACTTTGCATTTGCAATTGCAGTCTCAAGAGCAGCTTTGTCTGAATTGTGTGCAGTCTCGAGCTGTGTGAGAGCTGCATTGAGACCATTGATTGCGCTCTCAAGTGAAGTCTTGTTGCTAGCGATTGTGTTCTCAAGTGCCTGCTTTGCTGCTGCGAGATCTCCTGCGAGCTTCGCATCTTCAGCCTCAAGCTCCTGTGAAGCCTTCTCCAGAGCGTCAATGGCAGCATTGATCTCTGAAACGCTAGCGTTGGTGCTCTGGGTAAGTCCTGCGATCTGATCCTTGAGCGCATTGTCACCCGCCTGGATGTCCTCTGAGAAATCGGTACATCCCACCACAGCAACTGCTACTCCGCAGAGGAGCAGACTGCCAAGTCTAGTGAAAAAAGATTTCATAAAAAACTGTTGGTTAATAAAAATAAATAAAGTGAATAAATAATATTGAGTTTGTCTTATCTCCTATATCTAATTACTCTACAGTGCAGATAACCACGCGGTTCTTGTTGTTCTCTGCGAAAGGCTGAACTGTGTCACCCTTGAACGCAGTAGCGATGCGCTCTGCAGGAACGCCAAGCTTCACGAGTCTTTCCTTAACAACCTTTGCACGTCTTTCAGAGAGCTTGAGGTTGCCGGCAGCTGTACCAGTCTCCTTATCCGCATAACCTACGAGTGCAACGTTGAAGTCAGGGGTTGCCTTCATCCACTCTGCAAGCTTCTCGAGCTTCTTGCCCTCAGCCTTGCGGATGTATGTAGAGTTGATTGTAAAGAATACATTGTCTGAGTTTTCAGCAGCGATAGCAGCGCGCTCTGCAGCAGCCTTTGCAGCAGCCTCAGCGGCAGCCTTCTCTGCAGCAGCCTTCTCAGCGGCAGCCTTCTCTGCAGCAGCCTTTTCAGCAGCAGCCTTCTCGGCAGCAGCCTTTGCAGCAGCAGCCTTTGCAGCAGCTTCAGCAGCAGCAGCCTCAGCAGCAGCTACGGCAGCAGCATATACAGCTGAAGGACGTGTGTTCTTGCCAAGGCGGAATGTCACACCTGCGAGGAGGTTGATCTGCCAGTCAGCAAGCATACCCACGTATGCCTTCTTCGAGTTAAGTCTGTCTGAATAGAAATTACCGTTGGCCTCAAGTCCGAGAGCGATGCCGTCGGTAACCCAGAAGTCAACACCAGCACCGAAGCGACCTGCTACGAGAGGAAGGCTTTCCCAATAGTAAGGGAGAGTACCCTGGAAGTCGGATCCCTCTACAGGCTGGTTAAGTGGAGCAGCCTCCTTGTTGTTGAAGCCGTATGCTCCACCGATACCGGCAAAGAGGTATGGGCTCACGATTCTGTCATGCTTGAATCCTGCAAGACTTGCAAGATCGAGCACATAGTCAGCATTGAGCTGGGCGTAATGGAATCTGTAGATCTTATCAGCAATAACTGCGCTTCCCTTACCCTGCCATCCGCTGAGGCCTACGCGAACAGCCATAGCATGGTGGAAATTGTAGCTTGCTGAAAGCTGAGCTGCAGGAGAGATCAGCTCCGAAAACGAAGCCTCACCGATGGTATGGGCAACTCCGCCCTGTACCTTGAGGCTCCAATGAGGACGGAACTCGAGGCTCTCGTCGCTCTTGCTCTGCTGCGCAGACGCAGCACCACCCAACATGAGCAGCGCTACGGCAATCATAGTCAGTCGTTTCATCATAAATAAGTAGTATAGTTGTTAATCTTTTTACAAGCTTGTCAAGCCCGGGAAAAAGGCATAAACTCTCACGAGCGCGCACAATATCCCTTCAGGGCAATACATAGTAATGCACAAAGGTAATCAGTTTTTTTTAATTGACAATAGAAAATATTGAAAATTAATAGCGAAAAGCGCCATATACGAATTTAGAAACCATTTTACGATGCAGCCGGATACAGCATCTGTGGAATCAACGAATCATACACAAATATACCGCATTTTACCGGATTTCCAACAATATTTACATCATTTTTATACTCATACAGTTCTAAATATAGAAAAAGCCTCATGGACGAGGAATCCACAAGACTTTTTACCTATTTATATATATGGAATTATCCGACAACAACCGGTTCGGCATCAAGCACAACAGTATCAGCAACCGCTGCAGTATCCGCCGCTTCGACAATTTCGGCTTCGACTTCCGCCTTATTGTAGCGTGGAAGCGGAGACTCCAGGCCTGCAAACGAAAGGAGATTGAAGATCCATAGACCGGCTGCAACAACTGCAAGGCAGGCAAGAGATATCAGAACCTTGGCAAACGCCGGGAGAGAGGACTTCGCATAAGGGTCCTTGAGTCTCATCTTCGGATACTTTGCGACAGAGGTCAGTGTTTCTCCGAACGGAATGCTGATCTTCGATGCCGCATTGACAGCCCATCCGTTGGCATTGAGCAGAGGTGCGATATTGCGACGACGGAGCTTGAGCCATGCCATGATCATTGCAGGACCGGATATGAGGAGCAAAAGTCCTGCAAAGGCAAGGATCAGCTGCCACCACTTCAGGTCTGCAATTCCATCTGCCAATGCCACGAGAGCGGTTCCGATCATTCCGACAGCCATTCCTATTGCAGCGAATATTCCTGCAAACTTGGCAATGTCGAACGGTGGAGCCGCTGCCGGCTTTTCATCTCCCGCCGCAGGGACAGCCGCAGGCGCGGCATTGATCTTGGCATTTACCTCAGCCATCATCTTCGCATCCTTGTCAGCCGCATTCTTGTTGATGAGATTTTCGATTGCAGAGGCCATTCTCCTGTATGGTGACCAGAAGGCCTGCGAGACGCTGATAGGATTATCGATGATCTTCGTTATCACTGCATCCCACTCCAAACCTTCATTATCATAGTAGACTGCGTTCTTACCCACGAAAAGGTCTCCAACATCCCCGACTGTCATTGCTGCAACGATATTGAGCTTCGCAGCGCTTGTCTTTGTGGTGCAGTCGCAGTAGATCAGATACATTCCGCTGCCAGCTGCGCTTGTGTTATGTTTGGCCATGTCTGTGACCTTCATGCAAAGAAGGCACTCTCGCTGGTCAACAATAAGCCTTCCTGACTGGAAGATGGCCCCCTCTGTCTTTTTCTTATCGTAGAAATCATTGAGTGTCACGAAGTTGCGAAGAAGGCGCACAAAATCCCTGCAGAGATGGAGGAACTTGTCGACCATATCTATGTTTGCAGCTTCTTCAGCAAGTGCGGCATCCTGGGCAACAAGTGCGAGAAGCGCTTCCTGACGATTTTTCTTGAGGAACTCTCTCACGGCATCGATTCCGAGTGATTCGACCGCCGCTCCTGCCTTTGCATTCTGCCATGATGTATAAGCGGCGAACCCTGCACCGATTTCCGCCCAGCTTTCCTCTGTAAGGACCTTCTTGTCCGCTGCAACTGACCTGATGATCTCGAACTGAGGTGCCCATGCAGGATTCACAGGTTCTGAAAGATCGATCTCCGCCTTACCAGTCACCCTTGCTATAGGATATGAAGCAATGTCAGCCACCTTTCCTGTAAGATTGTCGGAACTGATTGCCACAATACTTGAGGTCTGGACATCAAGGGCCGGAATGCTGTCAGGAGAGAAGGCCGCGAGCTTCGAACGCATGAAGAAATCCTTCACTTTTGCATCAAGGGCGTTATAAGCAGCTATGGCTGCATCAGTCTTGTCGCCGAATGGAGCTTCTACCGCAGAATCCACCCAAGCCGAATAATCTGCGAGGGCCTTGTAGAAATCAGCTATGAGTGCGGCATTCACGCCCTGTGCCCCGCTTCTGTCCTGAACTCCGCCGACAGTAGCCACTGCAGCCGCAACTGCAGCCTTGTCATCCGCATCATCAGATGAAGCTTCAGTTATGATGCCGTCTCCATTGAAACGTGTCTTTGCAAATATAGCCGCGATGTCGGATGTGTCGGCAAGTGAAATGACATCACCGTCCTTTCCAAGGTTCTCAAGAATCTTACGGCCGGCATCATAAAGTTTGGATCCGCTTTCAGTATTCCTGTCAATCTGTCCCATATCAACGGAATCTTTCCTGTCAAACAGGATATCCGGATTGGAAAGGACTCCTGTGATCCATCGCGAAGTCGCTACGACATCATTGATTCGGATCTTTCCGTCTCCGTCTGCATCGACATATGCGAGAGTCTTCTCGTCAATCTCCAGTCCTGTCACCGGGCATGAAAGCACAGTCCACATCTTCGGATCGAGCTCGGAGAGATGAGCGATGTCCGCGCCGTTTGAAATTCTTACACGAGAGGAGCCTCCGACATTCTGGAACTCCCACTTGTACCTGCTGTCTTTATTGATGATTGCCATAATTAAAATGATTACCTTTGAAGTATAAAACTCTCAAAGGTAATCATTTTTTTGAAAACAGCCTCAACAAAAGCTCTTGACGGTCTTTTCAGTCAACCTGTTCCATCTTCATGACAATAATGTCCCCTTCCACATATTCCGTCACCATCGCCCCCGGCATGTAGCAGCCGTTATCTTCTCCATCGACATCCAGAACTTCCAGCATGACTGCGTCAGGATTGTCATATGCCTCGACAGTTGCGGAAAAATATCCGTTCCGATCGGTATGAGTCGAGATCGGCACGCCTAAAGGAACTGAAGCCTGGACACCTGTCGTACCGCGGACACCATTGCCTACATTTATCTTGACCTGCACTCCTCCGACCGGCCTGGCAGTCTCTGCATCTATCACCTTACCCTTAACAGGCACATAGACTTCATATGGCACTCCATAACATGCCGTAACCAATGTTGTACATCCAAGAACAGCCAGTATACGGCTGAAATATCTTATCAGGAACTCTCTCATAACCTCAAATCATGAATTTCCACATACAGATGCAATTTGGCGCTTCTGCGTTACAATTATATTAATAATTTATTATATTTGCAATCTATGAAAAACACAAAAACACCATATGTGTCACCCGAAGCTATGATAATAACTTTGGAGACCGAACAATACCTGCTCATCGGAAGCGGAAGCGGCCAGAATGAAGGCCTGTATGATGATGTAAACGACTATTCTGATTACTTTGAATAGAAAACGCCCGACCTGACGATGAGAAAGATACAATCATTCATATTTGCGGCCGCATTCATGGCAGCGGCATGCTCACAGACAGAACCCCAAGCGCAGCAAATGCAGGTCTCTGCCCCTGTCACTGCACATATAGCCACCCAGACACGAACTTCCCTTGAGCCTGCCGAAGCAGGAACCTACAAGGTAAACTGGAGCGAGGGAGATGAGATCATCATATCCAACGGCAAGTCAGAGGGCATATACAAGACATATGATAACGGCAGTCCACAGGCGGCATTCATGCCTGTGAGCCGTATCGCCATTGATTTCAGCAATGGCGTGATAGCAGCATATCCGACAAAGGAAATGTATCTGGGCAATCCTGATCCGGAGGAAGAAATCTACTTAAGCATCCCTACAGAACAGGTATATGTTGCAGGCTCGTTCGCAGACGAGGCCATGCCGATGGTCAGCGAAGTGGCATATGAGCCGGTTCTCAACTTCAGGAATGCCGCAGGCGTGTTGAAACTGAACATTTCATGCAGCACAGAAACGGTAAAGGTGGCTTCCGTCACTGTTACATCTGCCGAAGCCATCAGCGGCGAATGCTGCTACATCCCGGCGGAAGGCACATATTATCCGGACTCATCTCTGCTGTCAGAGGAATTCGTGACTCTTGACTGCGGGGACGGCGTCGATATCGGACCAGAAGCCGTACCTTTCCACATTGTCGTTCCGAACCAGACATACACAGGAATGAAGATAACCATTACCGCTGCTGACGGAAGGAAACACATCTTCACGATGAAGGCGGACAAGGCCATCACTGTCGAACGCGCTGCAGTAGTCACGATCCCGCTGAAGATCGGCACCTTCGGAGAAGTGAAGAATCCTGAAGTCACCCTTACTGCCGGAGACATCGCATTCAACAAGTTCGACATCAATGTATCGATGAAGAATGTGAGCGCCTATTTCTGCGGACTGCAGACCAAGGACTCATTCTACAGCGACCTTGAGAACGGATTCCTCTTTGAGGGCCTTCAGTGGAAGACTGCATATACAGGACCGATGACATATTCAGGCACTGTAAGCAAGTTTCAGGAAGAATGCGCAGACATGCTTATCGAACCCGGCCATGAATATGTGTTCTGGATCATCCCGCAGTCTGCCAACGGAGAATATTCCGAAGAAGATGTAAGATATCTGGAAGTCAAGACCAAATCATATACATCCGGAGGAAGCGTTACCGTTTCTGCAAGCGAACTCGAGGTTGGCATGACTGAAATGTCGGTTAAACTTTCAGCCAACCAAGGCGTGCTCTATGTATACAATATGCTCCTGACCAGCGAACAGCTTGCAAAATATCCTGCAGAGCAGGACAAGATTGATCTTCTTATTGGAGGAAGTGCATATTTCTTTGACAGGATGTCCGACAAAGTGATAAGGAAATTCCTCTCACCGGGCACCGAATATACGCTTATCGCCATTGCCGTAAGCTCTAACGGCAAGTATGGACCGATATTCTCTATGTCTTTCACAACTGAAGACATCCCATACAACAGCATGACAGTCCATATTGACAAGGATCTGGAGAAGCTTGCGCAGGACCAGACCATAAGATGGAGCGTAACCGGAGGAAATGCCGTAGAGTACAGATACATATTCTCCGACATGAGCAAATATTTATGGACAGGCACACTTGAGTCGTCTGTAGACAAGGCTGACGAGGTAATGGCCCTGAATGATGGACTTTACTACATCAACAAGACCACAGAGGCTTCCGCAAAGGTAAATCTTGACAGCGGTCACACCTATATCATCGTGGTGACAGCTGTCGACAGCGAAGGATATACAGCAGAAAGCAGCTGGTGGGAATTCACCTACTGACCTGCCCGGTAAACAAAAAAAGATGGGTGACTGTCAATCACAAGACAGCCACTCATCTTTTTATATGGATAATATTTCATCAAGCCACCTTGACGGTAGGGTCTTTCGGCTCTCTGAAGAGGATTATGAAGAGGATAGCTACCACAAGGGCGTATCCTGCGAAGATATACCAGGCTGTGTCCCAGTTTCCTACCATGTATGAAGCTCCGTCCACCTCGATGCTGTGGGTGAACTTGTTTACGACAGCCTGTGCGGAAAGGGTTCCGATTGTGGCACCGATACCGTTTGTCATGAGCATGAAGAGTCCCTGGGCGCTGTTCTGCATCTTCTCGCTTGTCCTCATATTGGTATAGAGCGCACCCGAGATGTTGAAGAAGTCAAACGCAATACCATATACGAGCATAGAGGTGATGAGCATCCACACGCCGGAGCCAGGATTACCTGCTCCGAAAAGTCCGAAACGGAAGACCCATGCGAACATAGCGATCAGCATGACCTTCTTGATGCCGAAGAATCTCATAGCCACAGGAATAAGGAGGATTCCAAGTGTTTCGGAGATCTGCGAGATTGAGATCAGGGCATTGGCATTCTCTGCTCCCCATGTCCCGGCAAACTGATCGATGACCTTGAAATGGGTTATGAATGGATTGGCGAAGCCGTTTGTGATCTGAAGTGCAACTCCGAGAAGCATGGAGAAGATGAAGAAGGTAGCCATGTTCCTGTTCTTGAAAAGAGCGAAGGCATTGAGCCCGAACCTTTCAGAGAGGCTCTGCTCCCCTCCGCTGCTCTGGCTGCAAGGACATGCAGGAAGAGTGAAGCAGTAAAGGAACATAGCAAGGCTTATAACTCCGGATGTGAAGAACTGATTGTAAGAGTTCTGGAACTGGACACCGTCTGCCTTGACGAAGTTGACGAAAAGCATAGCACAGATGAATCCGATGGTACCGAACACTCTGATAGGCGGGAATGACTTCACAGTATCAAGTCCATTCTGCTCCAGCACCTTGAATGCCACAGAGTTAGACAGGGCGATGGTAGGCATGTAGAATGCAACGCTTACAGCATACAGAGGGAAGAGTATTCCGAATACAACATCATTTCCCGCTGTCATTCCATAGAAGCCGGCCGCCGCCATAGCTGCAGCTGAAACCGCGTGACATATACCGAGAAGTTTCTGTGCCGGAATAAGTTTGTCGGCCACGATACCCATGAGGGTAGGCATGAAGATGGACACGATTCCCTGCATGGCGTAGAAGATGCCGATTCTGGCTCCGAGTCCTACGGATGCCAGATACGTACCCATAGACGTGAGGTAGGCTCCCCATGCCGCCCACTGAAGGACATTCATCACGATGAGCCTGAATTTGATTGAATTCTTCATAACTTTATGTTTTCTTTTGTTTCTGTGTCTTTCCGACAGGCAAAGCATAGCCACACTGCCTATAGTTTGACAAATATAAGTGATTTTGACTAAAAGTTGTTATCTTTGACGGTTAAAATGATTTTGAATGAAATTTGTCAAGACACATAACGACCCGAATTCCGCAGCAAGATGCGGCGTAATCACCACCGATCACGGACAGATCGAGACTCCGATATTCATGCCTGTAGGCACTGTCGGATCAGTGAAAGGCATATATCATCGTGATCTCAAGGATGACATAAAGGCCGAGATAATCCTCGGCAACACATATCACCTTTATCTCCGTCCGGGTCTTGAAGTGCTCAAGGCTGCCGGCGGTCTCCACAAGTTCGAATCCTGGGACAGGCCGATCCTTACAGACAGCGGCGGATTCCAGGTGTTCTCCCTCAGCCCTATCAGGAAACTCACCGAAGACGGCTGCATATTCCGCTCACACATAGACGGTTCGAAGCACATCTTCACTCCGGAGAACAATATGGATACGCAAAGGATCATCGGTGCGGACATCGTGATGGCACTGGACGAATGCTGTCCCGGCGATGCGGACTATAAATATGCGAAGAAGTCGCTTCAGCTGACCCAGAGGTGGCTGGAGAGATGCGTGAAGCATTTCGACGAGACCGAGCCGCTCTACGGATATTCACAGGCGCTCTTCCCTATCATCCAGGGATGTGTGTACCCAGACCTGCGAAGAGAAGCAGTTGAGCATGCCGCAGCCCTTGACCGTGAGGGCTACGCAATCGGAGGACTTGCCGTCGGCGAACCTACCGAAAAAATGTACGAGATGCTCGAGGTCGTATGTCCGATAATGCCGGAAGACAAGCCTCGCTATCTCATGGGAGTGGGAACCCCTGCAAACCTGCTGGAAGGCATTGCAAGAGGCGTCGACATGTTCGACTGCGTCATGCCGACCCGAAACGGCCGAAACGGAATGCTGTTCACATGGGACGGAATCATGAACATGAAGAACAGGAAATGGGCTGACGACTTCTCACCTCTTGACCCGAAGGGAAGCTCATTCGTAGACCACACATACACAAAGGCATATGTGCGCCATCTTTTCGTTGCCGGAGAGATCTTCGCGGGACAGATTGCCAGCGAGCACAACCTCGCATTCTATCTCGACCTTGTCCGCGAGGCGCGCAAGCACATCAAGGCGGGTGACTTCAAGGCATGGAAAGACGAGACAGTACGCAGAATCACAACTAGACTTTAAGGAAAATGGAGTTTGATCTCAAGCCAAGAAAACTGGACCTATATATAATAGGAAAGTTCATCACGACATTCTTCGTTGCCCTTCTGCTGATCATCGGCATCGTCATAATCTTCGACATCAGTGAGAAGATCGACGATTTTGTCAGCAAGGAAGCGCCTTTGAGGGCCATCATCTTCGACTATTACGTAAACTTCGTACCATACTTCATGAACATGTTCAGTCCCCTGTTCGTGTTCATAACGGTGATTTTCTTCACCTCGAAGATGGCCGCGGATTCGGAGATCATCGCGATCCTCTCCTGCGGAATCAGTTTCCACAGAATGATGGTTCCATACATATTCTCCGCCACACTGATCGCGATCCTGTCGCTTTATCTCAACCTTTTCGTCATACCGGACTCCAACAAGACACGAGTCGATTTTGAGGAGAAATATATCAAGACAAGGACAAAGGGTGTGGGCAGGAACGTGCATTACCAGATATCTCCCGGAGAGTTCGTATACGCCGAGTCATTCAGCACATGGAACAATACAGCATACAGGTTCACACTCGAGAGGATCGAAAACAACGAACTTGTATCAAAGCTTACTGCAGAGACCGCGGTATATAATGCGAAGAAAAACACCTGGACCCTCAAGAAATATTTCATCCGCGACTACAGGGAAGACCTGACGGACAAGATCAGGAGCGGCAAACAGATTGACACCACACTCGCCCTGTCTGTAAAAGACTTCCAGCTCAACGAGAAGACCGTACAGACCTTGAATTACGATGAGCTTGAGGAACTTATCCGGACGCAGGAGATGCGCGGAGACGCCAATGTGAAGCTTTCGCTCATAGAAAAGCACACCAGACTCGCACTTCCCTTCTCCGCTTTCATCCTGACAATCATGGGAGTGGCCCTGTCTTCAAAGAAGAGAAGAGGAGGAATCGGATGGAACATAGGTATCGGAATCGCACTGGCATTCACCTACATCCTTTTCATGAGGTTCAGCCAGATGTTCGTATATACCGATTCACTGCCTCCGGCAGTAGCCCTCTGGCTTCCTAACATAGTATTTACAGTCATAGCGGCATTCCTCTACAGGATAGCACCGAAATAAAAAAACAGCAGGCTGACCGGACGGTCAGCCTGCCTTCGTATTATGAGCACCGGACTATTTTACAAGTCCGAGCTTTTCCATAAGAGCCTGTGGCTCAGGATCATGTCCTCTGAAGTTACGGTAGAGCACTGCAGCATCTTCTGTACCACCTTTTGAAAGGATGTTCTCACGGAACGAAGCTGCAACGTCAGTATTGAAGATACCCTGCTCCTTGAAAAGAGAGAATGCGTCTGCCTCAAGGACCTCTGCCCACTTGTACGAGTAGTATCCTGCAGAATATCCTCCAGAGAAGATATGCGAGAATGAGCAAGAGAAGGCAGTACCCTCAACTGAAGGCATTACTGCATACTTGTCAAGAACGCTCTTCTCAAATTCTACTGTACCTGCTTCAGGAAGCTCTGTAAGAGTATGCCATGCCATATCGAGGTAGCCATAGTGGAGCTGACGCACCTGTGCATAGCCTGCAAGGTAGTTCTTTGCCGCCACGATCTTCTCGATCAGCTCTGCAGGGATAGGCTCGCCTGTCTGATAATGCTTTGCGAATGAATTGAGGTATTCTGGCTCATATGCCCAGTTCTCCATGATCTGTGAAGGGAGCTCAACGAAGTCACGGCTAACGTTTGTTCCAGTAAGCGAACCGTAACGTCCCTGTGCAAAAATACCGTGAAGAGCATGACCGAACTCGTGGAGGAATGTAGTGAGCTCATCATGTGTGATAAGTGCAGGAGCATCTGCAGTAGGCTTTGTAAAGTTGCATACGATGCTGATGAAAGGTCTCTTCTCTACACCGTTTTCAATGCTCTGGCCGCGGAACTCTGTCATCCATGCACCACCTCTCTTGCTTGCGCGTGGGAAGAAGTCAGCATAGAAGAGCGCGAGGTGGCTGCCGTCTGCATCCTTAGCCTCATATACCTTTACATCCTCGTGATATACAGGAACGTTGTCAAGTTCAGTGAAAGAGATGCCATAGAGAGTTGTAGCAAGTCCGAACACAGCGTCGATGCAGCTCTCAAGCTGGAAATAAGGCTTAAGTTCCTCAGCGCTGAGCGAGTACTCCGCCTGCTGATACTTCTCCGACCAGTAGCTGAAGTCCCATGACTCAAGTCTGTCGCCCTCGAAGCCATTCTTCTTTGCATATGCGAATACATCTGCAACATCCTTCTTTGCAAAAGGCAATGACGGCTCAAGAAGATTTTCGATGAATTCGTTTACCGTAGTCTTGCTCTTTGCCATTCTCTCCTCGAGAGCATAGTCTGCGTATGTCTCATATCCGAGGATGTTTGCAATCTTGATCCTGAGATCAACGATCTTCTTCACAATCTCAGTATTGTCGAACTCGCCACCGATAGCTCTTGTGTTGTAAGCTGTCCAGATATCCTTTCTGAGCTCGCGGTTTTCGCTGTACTTGAGGAAGGGACCGTAGCTAGGAGCCTGGAGAGTGAATGCCCATCCCTCAAGACCCTTCTCTGCTGCAGTCTCGGCAGCCATAGATCTCACGAAATCAGGAAGACCTGCGAGATCAGCCGAGTCAGTCACATGCAATGTGTATGCGTTAGTCGCAGCGAGTACATTCTTGCTGAACTGGAGAGTGATAAGAGAGAGTTCCTCCGACCACTTGCTGTAGACAGCCTTGTCCTCATCAGAAAGGTTTGCACCACCACGGACAAAGCTCTTGTAGTTATCCTCAAGAAGCTTCATCTGATCCTGTGCGAGACCGAGTTCGTTCCTCTTCTCGTAAACAGCCTTTACTTTCTCGAAAAGTACCGGATTGAGAGACACATACATCGAGTACTCTGTCAGCATAGGAGAAATCTGCTCTGCAATCTCCTGCATCTTGTCATTTGTATTCGCCTCCATAAGGTTGTAGAAGATGCCTGCCACGCGGTCAAGGGTCTGGCCTGCATACTCCATCGCCTCGATAGTGTTTTCAAAGGTAGGCTCCTCCTGGTTCGCGATAATCGCGTCAATCTCTGCCTTTGCCTCTGCGATGCCGGCCTCGAATGCCGGAAGATAATGTTCATCGGCAATCTTGTCAAACTGTGGAGCGCCGAACGGTGCGGCAGACTCCGTAAGTAACGGATTTTCCATGTTGCTGCAACTGCTGATTAATGCAAGCGCTGCGCCTGCGATAAGTAGTTTTCCTTTCATAATAATATACTGGTAATTAAATCGTTCTTTTCGTACCAACTTGCAAAGTTACTGAAAGTTTTTGATTTTCATTACCGAATATATCCTTGTCCTGGTCATTATATATTTGATATCGAAGCAACAGAACACATCGTGCTTGCCGATGCGGCGATATGAAGTGACAATTCCGGGATAAAATCCCTTCAATTCAAGATCCTGAAGGTCGGCTGAATCAAGCCCTGTGCCGACAAGTCCTGAAAGAATCTCATAATTGCGGGCCAGCATGGACATCACCTTTCTCCTGTATGTCCTGACTTCCTTATGTATATTGTTGTTGTATTTCATCCGGCAGTCATCGCAGCAGAACTTCTTGTCTGTCCTGCCATATCTGATCTTGTCGCCACATTCAAGACATGTGGGTATCCTCCTCATCCGCTTCTCGTAATCCATGAGCATCATCACTTGATTTATGAACGGCAAATTTCATCTGTCAGAACGGTTCATGCAATAGAGCAGAAAATGTTTTTCTTTTTCTTTAACAAAGTTTTTCCGTTTCTTTAAAAGCAGCACAGATAAGAAAAATCTTTATCATCATAAAAAAGAATGCACACACATATAAAAAGATGACACACTTATAAAGAAAAGAAAAACTTCCGCACCGAACACCACATAAGTTCCTGATTATAAATATTTTTTAACTTACTTTGCCACCAACCTGCAATGCGCGCAGAATGATGTAGGAAGGAAAAGTTCAATCAACTAAAGAAAGATTATCACAATGGAACATCTGAACAGAATCGAACTTAAGGGAAGGATAGGCACGATCAGGATCAACGATGTCAACGGGACAAAAGTAGCCCACTTTTCAGTCATTACAGAACATCTTTACAAGACAAGGGATGGCAATGCCGTTTCGGAAAGCACATGGTTCAATGTAACGGCATGGAACAGCAGAGACATGCCGGCCTTTGAGAAACTGGCCAAGGGCATGCCTGTATATGTATGCGGCAGGATGAGAACCTCCAGATATTCATCGGCTGACGGAATGGAAAAAATCTACTATGAGATCCTGGCAAACAAGATAAGATTCGTCGCGGAAGATGACGGAGAACAGGCAAGATAACCTTATGCAGGGGTGATGTGTTTCAACCATCAGTCGGCAGCATCGCAGATTGATGCGAAAAGCATGAAAAATCAATAGATTTCTGATTGAAATTTGCTTTTTTTGAGATATCTTTGCGGCCGATTTTGACAGAGTTAATTATATTTTTATGGTTCAGAAATTCAACGACGGCAGATGGAGCCGTAGAATTGATGTTGCTGACTTTGTTTACAACAACATCACCCCTTATGATGGAGATGCATCATTCCTCCAGGGCCCTACAGAACGTACAAAGATGCTTTGGAACAAGTGTCTTGACGCTCTCGCAGAAGAGAGAGCAAACGGCGGAGTACGTTCTATCGACGCAAAGACCATTTCAACAATCACTTCACACGCAGCAGGCTACATCGACAGAGAGAACGAGCTTGTAGTAGGTCTTCAGACAGATGAGCTTCTCAAGAGAGCTATCAAGCCTTTCGGCGGTCTCAAGGTAGTAGAGAAGGCATGTCTCGAGAACGGTGTGGAGCTTGATCCGAAGGTGAAGGAAATCTTCACACACTACAGAAAGACACACAACGACGGTGTATTCGATGTATATACAGAGGAGATCCGCAAGTACAGGTCTCTCGGCTTCCTTACCGGACTTCCTGACAACTACTCACGCGGACGTATCATCGGTGACTACAGAAGACTTGCCCTCTACGGTATCGACAGACTCATAGAGGCAAAGAGAGAGGACCTCAGGAACCTCACAGGTACAATGACCCGTTCGCGCATCACTCTCCGCGAGGAGGTTGCAGAGCAGATCCGTGCCCTCCAGGAAATCAAGATCATGGGAGACTACTACGGACTTGACCTCAGCAGACCTGCAAGAAGCGCACAGGAGGCTGTTCAGTGGCTCTACATGGCTTACCTTGCTGCTGTAAAGGAGCAGGACGGAGCAGCGATGTCACTCGGTAATGTTTCATCTTTCCTCGACATCTACATCCAGTACGACCTCGACCACAATTTCATCGACGAGACATTCGCACAGGAGCTCATCGACCAGTTCGTAATGAAGCTCAGAATGGTACGTCACCTCCGCATGGGTTCTTACAACGACCTCTTCGCAGGAGACCCTACATGGATCACCGAGTCTATCGGAGGACGTTTCACAGGTGGAAAGAGCAAGGTGACAAAGACATCTTTCCGTTTCCTCCAGACCCTCTACAACCTCGGACCTGCACCAGAGCCTAACATGACTGTCCTCTGGCATCCTGAACTTCCTGAAGGATTCAAGGAGTTCTGTGCAAAGGTTTCAATCGACACAAGCTCTGTTCAGTATGAGAACGACTCACTCATGCGTAAGGTAAGAGGATGCGACGACTACGGTATCGCATGCTGCGTATCATATCAGGCTATCGGAAAGGCTATCCAGTTCTTCGGAGCACGCGCAAACCTTGCAAAGGCTCTCCTCCTCGCTATCAACGGAGGACGTTGCGAGAACACAGGTACTCTCATGGTCGAGGGAATCAAGCCTCTCAAGAGCAACGTGCTTGACTTTGACGAGGTAATGGACAACTACAAGAAGGTTATGCATGAGGTTGCCCGCGTTTACAACGAGACAATGAACATCATCCACTACATGCATGACAAGTATGACTACGAGAAGTCACAGATGGCGTTCATCGACACCAATCCGAAGATCAACCTCGCATATGGTGTTGCAGGTCTCTCTATCGTTGCTGACTCACTCTCTGCAATCAAGTATGCAAAGGTGACCGCACGCCGCAACGCTGAAGGCCTCACAGAGGGATTCGACATTGAGGGAGACTTCCCTAAGTTCGGTAACGACAACGACCTCGTGGACGTAATCGCAAGAGATGTAGTGCAGTTCTTCAACACAGAGCTCAGCACACACAAGGTATACAAGGGAGCAGAGCCTACTCTCTCACTCCTTACAATCACTTCAAACGTGATGTACGGTAAGAAGACAGGTGCTACACCTGACGGACGTGAGAAGGGAGTGGCATTCGCACCAGGTGCAAACCCAATGCACGGACGCGACACTCATGGAGCAATCGCTTCGCTCTCATCAGTGGCAAAGCTTGACTACCACGATTCAAAGGACGGTATCTCAAATACATTCTCAATCGTTCCGAAGTCTCTCGGTCCGACTGATGAGGACAAGATCGACAACCTCATCACAATGATGGACGGTTATTTCACAAAGGGTGCACACCACCTCAATGTGAACGTACTTAACAGAGATATGCTCGTAGACGCGATGGAGCACCCTGAGAAGTATCCGCAGCTCACAATCCGCGTTTCAGGATACGCAGTGAACTTCATCAGACTCAGCCGCGAGCAGCAGCTTGAGGTTATTTCAAGAACATTCCACGAATCATTGAGATAATGCTGAAGGTTCATTCTTACGAATCAATGGGAACATACGACGGGCCGGGTTTAAGGCTCGTCGTTTTTCTGCAGGGATGTCCCTTCAAGTGTCTGTATTGTGCAAATCCCGACACGATAAGCTTTGACGGCGGCACAGCTACCGAAATCGAGGAGATCGTGAGGATGGCCGTGAGCCAGAAGCCTTTCTTCGGACGCAGGGGAGGCATAACTTTCTCCGGTGGAGAGCCAACAGCCCAGGCAAAGGCCTTGCTCCCGCTTTTCGACAGACTCAAGGAGGAAGGAATCAACATATGCGTGGATACGAACGGAGGCATGTGGAACAGCGACATCGAGGAGCTCTTCAGAAAGACTGACCTCGTGCTTCTGGATTGCAAGCAGTTCAACAATGAAAGGCACGAAAGCCTGACAGGACGAAGCAACGAGCAGACTCTCAAGACGGCACAGTGGCTGGAAGAGAACGAAAGGCCGTTCTGGCTCAGATATGTCCTTGTACCTGGCGTTAGCGACTTTGAAGAAGACATCAGGGCACTCGGAGAGCATTTCAAAAGCTACAAGATGCTGAAGAGAGTCGAGATACTTCCTTATCATACGCTCGGAAAGCACAAGTACGAATCTCTGGGATGGGAGTACAAGCTGGCAGACACGCCGCATAACACTCCGGAGCAGCTTGACAAGGCTCTCGCACTTTTCAATGAATATTTTGACTGCGCTATAATGAATTAGCAGCAAAACATACCACTATAGCTAAAGAAGGGTCTCAACATTGAGGCTCTTCTTTTGTTATGGAGATTCTTTTTTTCTTATATTTGTGGGAGTTGACATCTGATGTAAATTACTAAACCATAACTATATGCTACGAAAAATCAGAATCCTGCTGGCGACGATATTCTTTGTCGGCATCACATTGCTCTTTCTGGATTTCACCGGGGCTGTTCATGCGTATCTCGGCTGGATGGCAAAAATCCAGTTCCTTCCTGCCCTGCTTGCCATGAACACAGGCATAATAGCCGTACTGCTTGTACTTACCCTGCTCTTCGGAAGGGTCTATTGCTCGGTGATCTGTCCGCTCGGAATCATGCAGGACATAATTTCATGGATTCATGGAAAGTCTGCAAAGAAAAACCGCTACCGCTTCAGCTATTCTCCAGCAAAGCACTTTTTAAGGTACGGTATCCTGGTTGGTTTCGGCATCGCAATAACAGCAGGACTGCATGTCATTGTAGCCCTTATAGCTCCATACAGCGCATATGGACGCATAGCATCGAACATTCTGGCTCCTGTTTACAAGCTTGGAAACAATTTCTTCGCATGGGTGGCAGAAAGAGCCGGAAGCTATGCCTTCTATTCTACTGAAATATGGCTGAAATCAGCATCTTCGCTTGCAATAGCTGTACTTACTTTCGCGGTGATATTCATCCTCGCATGGAAGCATGGCAGGACATGGTGCAACTCCATCTGCCCTGTAGGGTCCGTTCTGGGCTTCTTCTCGAGATTCAGCCTCTTTGCACCTGTAATTGATACAGAAAAGTGTCGTAACTGCGGCCTCTGCGGAAAACAGTGCAAGGCTGCCTGCATCAATACGAAGGAGCATCAGATTGACTACAGCAGATGCGTAGCATGCATGGATTGTATTGATTCCTGCAAGGATGGGGCGATAAGTTTTGCCTACAGGTACAGGAAGGGATTCCCGGTCAAGCCGGGAATGACGGAGGAGAAGGAAATGCAACAGAAGGGAGAGAACGGGCCAGATAAGGGAAGAAGGGCATTCATCATATCTACTG
The DNA here is from genome assembly GCA_017550025.1 of Bacteroidales bacterium. Classification (GTDB taxonomy): domain Bacteria; phylum Bacteroidota; class Bacteroidia; order Bacteroidales; family UBA932; genus Cryptobacteroides. The sequence goes on from JAFYLU010000073.1 coordinate 29,961, forward strand.
CTATCGCGGGAACCGCTGTGGCGGCAAAAGCGCAGGAAATGAAAGTCGACGGCGGACTTGCCGAAATCGAGCATGCGGAAAAACCGGAACGCGGCACTCCGATAGTTCCGGCAGGTGCATTGAGCCTGAAGAATTTCAGCGACCACTGTACAGCCTGCCAGCTCTGTGTGAGCGCATGTCCGAATCAGGTGTTGAGGCCGTCTACATCACTGATGAATCTGATGCAGCCGGAAATGTCCTATGAAAGAGGCTATTGCCGTCCGGAATGTACAATGTGTTCGGATGTATGTCCGGCAGGAGCAATAAGGCCTGTCACACGCGAGGAGAAGTCATCGATACAGATTGGTCATGCTGTGGTGAATCTCGCTAACTGCGTCGTGAACACTGACGAAGTGAAATGCGGCAATTGCGCAAGACACTGCCCTGCAGGAGCCATCAGGATGGTAAGGGAAGACCCGTCAGATCCTGAATCTCTCATGATACCTACAGTAAATGAAGAAAGGTGCATCGGATGCGGAGCATGTGAGAACCTCTGCCCTGCGAGGCCGTTCACTGCCATCCATGTCGAGGGACATGAGGTGCACAGAACGATTTAGATATTCCCGAATAACTCATAACGGAACAATACTATGAAAAAGAATATAGACAGGAGAGAATTCTTCAAGACTGCAGGAACTGCAGCTATAGTGATGGGAGGCCTCGGGGCAGCTGCCGGATGTGCCTCGAAAGGCGGGAAGAAAGACCTCGCGACATCGTCAGCAAATCAGACAGATGGAGCAGAAGGTATGACATACAGAATCAACAACGGAAATGGTGACAAGGTCAGTATCCTCGGTTACGGCTGCATGAGGTGGCCTATGACAAAGGATGAGGGCGGAAAGGATATAATAGATCAGGAAACGACAAACCGCCTTGTGGACTATGCCATAGAACATGGAGTGAATTATTTCGACACATCTCCGGTATATCTGCAGGGACAGAGCGAGAAAGCCACCGGAATCGCCTTGAAAAGGCATCCGAGGGAAAGTTATTTCATCGCCACCAAGCTTTCAAACTTCAGCAACTATACGAGGGAGAACTCGATGGAGATGTATCGCAAGTCATTCGAGAATCTCCAGACAGACTACATAGATTATTATCTGCTTCATTCCATCGGTGGAGGCGGAGTCGAGGCCTTCAATGCAAGATATGTAGACAACGGAATGATCGACTTCCTGATGAAGGAAAGGGAAGCCGGCAGAATCCGCAACCTCGGCTTTTCATTCCACGGCAACCGCGAAAGCTTCGACGAGTTCCTGAAGCTTCATGAAAAATATCACTGGGACTTCGTGCAGATCCAGCTCAATTATGTGGACTGGAGACACGCAACAGGCAGAAACGCAGACGCCGAATATCTCCAGACAGAGCTTGACAAGCTCGGAATTCAGTCCGTGATCATGGAACCGCTCCTCGGAGGTCGTCTGTCAAAGGTCCCGCAGCATATCGCAGACCGTCTGAAAGAGCGCAATCCGGAAGGAAGCGTGGCATCATGGGCATTCCGCTTTGCCGGTACCCCTGAAGGAGTTCTATGCGTGTTAAGCGGAATGACATACATGGAACATCTTCAGGACAACATACGCACCTACTCCCCTCTCATCCCTTTGAATGAGGAAGAACTGGCATTTCTCGAAGAAACAGCCGGACTGATGCAGAAATACCCGACAATTCCTTGCAATGACTGCAAATACTGCATGCCATGTCCTTATGGAATCGATATCCCTGCCATACTGCTGCATTACAATAAATGCGTGAATGCCGGAGAGGTAGCCAAGAGCATCGAAGATGAGGGATACAGAAAAGCCCGTCGCGCCTATCTTGTAAGCTACGACCGGGCTGTTCCGAAATTACGCCAGGCGGCCCGCTGCATCGGTTGCAACACATGTAAGGGACACTGTCCTCAAAACATTGACATACCGCGCGAGCTGCACAGGATCGACAGATATATTGACAATCTGAAGAAAGATCAATTATAGGAAGCGAGGCTCCTGCTCATCATCAGCCTTGGTAACGACTGCTGCATTATCCTTGTCGCTCTGCGACAGGGATTTTTTCTCATACTTGCACACCTCTGCAGATCCGTTCTGTGCAGTGAGCACCAGCACCTCACCCTCGAAAGAAACGGCATACGAACTACCCCATTCCGCACCGTCAGAATATTTGCCGGAAAGGATAGCGTCAGTCAGAGTATAAGTTCCCGCATACTTACGGTATCTGCCCTCGCCGATCTTCTGATAAAGTTCGAAATTCTTGTCGAGCTTGAACTCGATATAAACCTGCGGAATCGCAGAAGCATCTGCTCCGCTCATGTCTGTCAGATGCCACTCTGCCACGATAGCGTCAGAGACTTTCGGTCCTTCGTTATTTGGTCCGCATGCAGCTGCCATAAGCACAGCCACTGCTACTGAAAAAATCTTGAATATATTTTTCATAATCTTATAATCTGAATATTACAACCATCCGCCGTTCTTGCTTGACACGCCTCTTGACATCACAGAGATAGTACGTACGATCTCCGAACCTCCGATCTGGGCATTACCGTCGACCTTTCCGTCAGCATCAGCACCTGCAATCGCTCTTACGGTAATCTTACCGGAGCCCACCTTGGTCGGATTGATCTTGAGCTTGCCATATGCGATTTCCGGATCAGACTTCAGTCCGAGAGATTCCTTCGACTGCGCATCGATCTCAACACCAAGATATGTAAGGTTGACAGCGTTGCCGCCGAAATATGACGAGATGTCATATCTTGCAGACTTACCGTTCTCTACGACGATCGACGGCGTTCCTTCAATTGCCATAAGGAACTGCCATGTATCAACGGCACCTGTTCCCATCTGCTTTCTGTACGGAGCCAGATCTCCGGACACCACATTGCCGTTACTGATTCCGTTCGGCTTGGTACCTGCTGTAAGACGCGCATCAATATCATCAACCGATGTAAGGAGCATAGACACGAATTCCTCACGGGTAAACTTCTTTCCAAGCTTATATGCATAAGAAAGACCGAGGGCAGCGATTCCAGAAACATGAGGACATGCCATTGAAGTGCCCTGCATATACGCATAGTCATGACCTGATTCCTTTGGAGTGCCCACCTTTGCAGTGATTTCAACGGTATTCACGAATGTCGAGAGCACCTGGCTTCTGTTGACATCACCCTGATAGAGGCTGCCGACGAAATAGTCACCTCCCGGTGCGGCTATATTGCATCCTGCGCCATAGTTGGTGTAGTTGATTGCAGGAAGAAGGTCCGGTCCGAGGGCAGTTACGCAGACCACCTCCTCGAGAGCGCCAGGATAGCTTGACTGCCTTGAAGCCTCATTTCCGGCAGCAAAGATCATGATATTGGAATCAAGTACCTTGCTGTTGTTGTTTTTCGGATCCATGAAATACTGGATAGCATTATATTCCACACCATATGCATCCTTATATGCACGGTCATTCTCAAACATACCGCCCTGCCATCCGAAAGAGCACTGTGCTATTGAAGCTCCATTCCTGGCCGCATAATAGAATGCAACGGCAGATGCATCATTGGACGAACGACCGCCCTCAAAGATCTGACAGCTCATAAGACGGACACCGTCGCCCTTACCTGTTCCGCCTGCTACACCTGACACACCGATACCGTTGGCATTTACAGCACCTACGACACCTGCCACATGGGTTCCATGTCCTGATTCATCCGGATGCGACCAGCTTATGTTTCCATTGCCAGATATACAGTTGAGACCAAAGATGTCATCTACATATCCGTTCTTATCATCGTCCATGGCCGGAACTCCGTGTGCCTCTGCATCGTTTACCCACATGTTAGGATAAAGATCCGGATGGTCATATTTCACAGGTCCGTCGCAGATGGCCACAATTATGCTGTTGTCGCCGCCTGTAAGTCTCCATGCGTCCTTTACAGCGATATCACCGCCTTCGACCACATAGGACGAAACGAGGCTGTTTCCGGTATTGATGTAATGCCACTGGTCAGCAAGCATAGGATCGTTGAACGGAAGGGCCGAAGAATTCATCATTGCAAGAGCCGGAGCATGTCCGGTGGCCCTGCAGTCAGACGCCAGTTTCGGGGACTTGTTGAACTGGATGCTTGAGATTGCATCGAACGAAGAAAGCTTCAATGCCGCATCTTCATTACTCATTCCTTCGAAGTCGACTCTGTACCATCTGTGGAGATCATATTTGCGGGCTGTCTCGTCCTCCTTTACGCAGAGAGGAAAGACCGGCCTCATGGAAAGTATTTCCATTTTCTCGGAAATCTGACACATCAATGACTCGTATCCGGCATCAGCCACATCTTCCGATATCTTGACGATAAGGTTGCCTTCTATAGATCCTTGCGGGCTGTTGATAGCCTTGGTAACAATCGCATCTTGTGAAGGATTGAGCATATCATTCTCCTGAAGTTCCTGCGCACAGGAAACAGCAAAAAGGACTGCCGTCATCAGGAAAAACGAAGCCTTTTTCATAAAATCTTTATGCATATCTGAAATTTAAATGTTTGCGTATAAGCCTCAAAAACAGATGAGGTCTGCCAGTTGCCCGGCAAACCTCAAAGATAATAAAATTTCAGTTTACGCAAATTATTGCGATACTATTTTTTAAGAGTTTCCATCCAGTTACCCTTCTTGATCTGTCCGTCTGCCTTGACTGAAGCGACAGAAGCAGTAACTTCACAGTCAACTGTCAGATGGCTGATCTGGACATCCGATGTCATTGCTCTTTCAATATAGTTATAAGGAGCCTTCTTCATCATGTCGATGGTAGACCTGATATATCCGCGGTCAGTCTCGACATAGTTCCTTCTTTCCGCCTGAAGAGCCATCGAAACGCGCTCACATGCTGCAGGAGCCTTGAGCTGTGCAAGAGCAGAAGCATCTGAAAGAGCAGGTGAATCAGGGCTTACAAGCATAGGGTAAGCATGTGCCTCCTCTGTGAAGAGAGCTCCGTCATCGCTGTAGTTTGCAGTCTTGAAGTAGCAGAGACCCATTGCAATTACTTCTGCACCAAACTGTGGATTAGAAACAAATGCCACAACTCCATCACCGCTGAAACCGCCGATCATGGCACCGTTTCCAAGTGTTGCACCAAGACCCTGAGGAGCGACAAAGTAATAGAAGTTGGTAGGATAGAGAACAGTACCCTTATATGCTGTTGGCTTCATTTCAGTCATGAGCGAGTAGAGGAATCCCTCATAATACTCGAAATCAATAACATCAGAAACGCCATATTTCTCGACAGTCTTCGGGAACATTCCCCTCAATCCGACATAGTCGATGACATTTGCAGCAAGTGAAGGATCATTCACGAGATTTCCTTCAGCATCAATATATACGTCGTCCTTGTCAAAGACTGCAACATTGCTGCGGAACTCTCTGCCTCTGGCACCTTCCTTCAGAATGTCAAGAGACCAAAGCTGCCAATCCTGGAAATATTCATCGTGAGAAGCCGGCTGTTTTGCAGCAGGTATATCGTAAACATTATACTCTTCGTTGAAAGCATCGAACTTACCTGCAGTCGTTGCCGAAGCAGAGATATAGTCTGTATGATATCCGTTGTCAGCATATACCACGAGGACATACTCTGTTCCTGCTGAAAGGCCTCCGACTACTCCTGTATATCCCATTCTGTTGAGGGAATCAAGCTGACGGTTGTTCAGAGGAGTGACATAGTAGTCCATTTCGTTATGTATGTTCTCACGGAAATTGTCATAGTGCGACTTCTTGAAGATAGCCAGCTTTGCCTCCTCAATACCCTCACCATATACATAATACTCTATAGAGTTCTCTGAAGTAAGTCCAGACGGAGCATTCTTATCTGAAACAATGAGGCCGGCTGTAAGCTTGATCTTTCTTGGATCAGAAGATGTGTCATAACCGAACCTGAGGGAAGCTGATTTCTGATATCTGCCGTTTGCATCATATGTACATGCCACAAGTGTATAGAAGCCCGACTTGTCAAATGTGAAGTCATATGTTCCTGCAGCAGAGATCTTCTTTGTTGTCACTTTTCCTGCCTTGATGTCCTCGATCTTGCTTACGACCTCAACATCGTTCACTCGTCCCTCGAATACCGCATATCTTACTTCCTTCACATTCTCACCAAGAGTGAATGTCACAGGAAGCACACCGTTTACAGACTCTGTGTTTGAGAGAGCGATAGAATAGTCGTACGGCTCATAGCCAGGAAGTACGAAACGGAACATGCTGCTCTGGTTTGCACGGAGTGCACCGTAAGCCGCGAGCTCAAGGATGATACCACCTGCAGGAGCTGTGAAGATACCGTTCTCATACTGGAGGTAAAGCATACTTGAGTTTGCACCATAGAGTTCAGGAACATCTGAATAGATGTACACATCACCGTACTGGCCCATTGTAAGACCGATAGCGTTTACATCGAACCAAGGCTTTGAAATATCAGAAGCATCAAGGTAGATAGGCGAGTCTGTCATCATGGCCTGCCAGTCAGCGAGATTGGCCATATGGCCGTCCATGAGCATTGCCACATACTCTGGGGTATAGACGTTCTCTATCTTGTAATAGCCTGGAAGATCCTCTCTCTCATATACATCACATTCTGTCTCAAGATTAGGGTTAGCCACATTGAAGCCAGAAGTAAGCATGTCATCTCTCCAACGGCCTTTTCCCGCTAACTTCTTCCAGCTCACCCTCATCACAGAGAATGTAAGCTCTGCATCTTCGAGAGCATATGCAGAAACATATGCAGGATCATCTACAACAATTGTACATGTATACTTCTTTCCTGGTTCAGCGTCTTCAAATGATACAGAGAACTCGGTTTCAGTCTGTCCGTCATTGAAGTAGATCTCGTCAACGAAGAACACCTCATTATTATCTGAAACCACTGTGAAAGGAACAGAGACGTCACCGTCCTCCACCTTTCTGCAGGCCTGGAACTTCAGGATTGTAGGAGCATCAATCTCCAGCTCATGATGAGTTGCATTGTCATTCGCCGGGAAATAGAAATACATGCAGTTCGGATCATCCTTCATACCAGGAGCATAAGGCTCCTCCTGGTGGCAGGAAGCGAACAGAAGCGGAAGGACCGCCACGAGAATATATTTCAGATATTTAATTGCTTTCATTTTAATATACATCTTTAAGATTATTCACTCCAAAGTTCAAGCTTCTCGGTCGGATCCGGATTATTGAGAGCCGGAGTGATACCTGTGTTGGACTGGAACTCACCTCTTGTGATCACGATATTCCACTGTGGAGAACGGCCCTTGCAGTTGAATCTCGCTGCGCCTGGCATATTTGTTCCCTCATAGCCTCTTGTGATGCCCTGGTTGAGTCGCTTGTAGTCATAGATAAGGATACCCTCACCCCAGAACTCGACTCTCTTCTGGAAAAGCATCTCCTTGATGAAAGCTTCCTGGGAGCCTGTGTTTCTCATGCAGTCATAAGACTCGTATCTGTGAGTCTGAATGAAATCATTGAGGAGCCTCTGTGCTTCTGCAAGTCCCTTTGAATAAAGGGTTGCCTCCATCTCGATGAAATACATCTCTTCAACACGCATAAGGAGGTGGTCTGCTGTATTTCCTGTAGTGTAGTCAACGCACTCTCCTGTAGCAGGACGGAACTTGATGTTGGTGTAAGGCGGTGCAAAATAGAAGAAATAGTCGTTTGCGGTATAGATGCCATACTGCTCGTAACCTGACATCGAGTCATCCTTGCCACAGAACTGATAACCGTGATTTTCAGTATAGTTCAGAGACTCTGGGTTCCAAGTGTAGTCAGGATCAAGCCATGACTTCTTTCTGAAGTCATCATCGCTGATCTGCTCGTAGAAAGCCTTGCTTGCGCCAGGGAATGAAAGGATAGAATATCCCCATGTTGCCTCCGGAGCAAGATGAGCGACGTTTGTGATGATGTTTGATGCGTTCTCGCTTGAAAGGGTAAGACCCCAGATCCATGAGTTGTTTGAAGAACCGCTGTTGAAACCGGTGTTCATATCATGCCACTGAGCCTTGGTAAGAGGAGTCTTTCCGCTTGTAGTTATGGCAAGGCGAGCATATTTTGCAGCCTGCTCATAAGCTGACTTGTTTACCTGATCATCAGCTGCTCCAAGTTCGAGATATGCTCTCGCATAAAGTCCGTAAACGGCTGCAAGGGTAGGAGAAGTATACGCATTGTCAGCAGCGTCAAGATACTCCGCAGCGAGGTCAAGGTCAGAGAAGATGAAATTGTACATTTCCTCTCTTGTCGCTCTCGGATTGTTCTTCGCGATTTCCTCTGTAGTGTCCTCCGTAACGATAGGAACTGTGAGACCGAGGATATCATCGCTTACCGGAACTACATTATTCTGCTTCGGCTCATAAAGCCTTGCAAGGTCGAGATAGAACATAGCTCTGTAGGCATATGCCTGACCAAGAGCCTTCTTCACCTCCGGATTTGTATTTTCTCCAACCTCACCAGCCTTCGCGATGATGTCATTTGCAAGCTTGATCCAGGCATAGTAGCAATCCCAGAAATATGCACAGTAGATGTAGTCTGAACCCTGGGACATGTTCTGAAGCCATGCTCCGAACCAGAAATAGCCTGTCTCACCGAGTACCACGAGGTCCTCGAGCATCGACTCTGTCATGAGGTGGATAGCGGAAATTCCGAAATCACCGTGGAATCCGTACTGGCTGGCATATCCCGCAGTACCGGAAGTCATCATGGCCGCAGGTATACCGTTGACCATATAAGCAAGACCATTCTCGGAAGCGGCAACCTGCTCGGAAGTCAATGTATTTCCCTTTGGGAAAGTCTCCTTGATACATCCCGAAGCGAAGACCGCCACAGCAAGTATTGCAAGCGATTTGATTATTATATTTTTCATTGTACCTGTTTTCATGAATGATTAGAATGTGATGTTGAGGCCGCCTGAAATTGTCCTTACAGGAGAGTTCATGGCGTTGCTGGTGCTTCCGCTGAAGCTCTGACGAGGGTCAAGTCCCTGACGGTAAGACCAGTAGATGATATTGTCGCATGCAGCATATACCCTGAGCTTGCTGAGGTGAAGCTTTCTCACCACTCTTTCAGGGAATGTGTAGCCGATCTGTGCATTCTGGAAGTTAAGGTAGCTTGCATCAACGAGGAATCTGTCAGATGTCGCTGCCGAATACTGGTCCTGATACTGGAATCTCGGAATGTTCGAGTCCTTGTTGTCAGGAGTCCATGCATTCAGGATATCCTTATGGTAGTTAGATCCTGCGCTTGATGGAAGCGGAGATCCCATATATCCGGCATAACCTGAATCATATGTAAGACCGCCGATAGAGTATGTGAATGCAGCAGAGATATCGAAGCCATGGAAATCGAGCGATGTTCCGAAACCACCGTAAAGCTTCGGTGTAGGATCGTCGCAGAGATACTGTGTAGCCTCTGAATATGTAGCTGTCGTTGTGCGTCCGATCACATTGCCGTCAGCATCGAGCTCATCCTTGTACCAGAGAGACTCACCGGTCTCGCGATCCACACCTGCGAACTTCTGGAGATAGAATGTATTGAAAGGAAGACCCTCACCATAGAATCTCGTACCGCTTGCATAACCCTCGTAACCCTCTACGTTTCTTGTCTTTCTCTCCTCTGGGAGCATAGTGATCTTGTTGGTGTAGTGAGTGAAGTTGAAGTATGCGTTCCAGTCAAGATTTCTTCTGCGCATGATGTTCACGTTTGTAGAGAACTCGATACCGTGGTTTCTCATGTCACCGATATTGTCATAGTATCCGCCGTAACCGAGGGATGCAGGAACGGTGAACCAGAAGAGCATGTCAGAAGTCATACGGTAGAAGTACTCGAACGATCCTGTAACACGGCCCCTGAGGAAATCGAAGTCAACACCGGCATTCATGTTGGTGTTTGTCTCCCATGTAATGTCCTTGTTACCCTTTACGCCGAATGCGAGAGAAGGAAGGCCGTTGTTGTTCGAAAGATAGAATGTATCAGTATAAAGATAGCTTCCGATGCTGTCGTTACCCTGTGAACCTACCGAAGCCTTGAGCTTGAGCATGTCGATCCATGGAGCACGTGGGAACCAGCTTTCCTGATTGAGGATCCAACCTCCGCCGACTGACCAGAAGTCACCCCATCTGTGATCAGGATGGAATCTTGAAGATGCATCGCGACGATATGAAGCGCTCACGAATATCTTGTTCATATAATCATACTGCGCGCGCACGAAGTAACCCTCGCTGTTGTACTCGCTTCTTGATGATGAAGAAGACTTGCCGTCAACAACAGCTCCGTTGAGCTCGTCGTTATCCATAGAGAAGAGCTGGCTCTTTGAAGCGGAGAGAGAGTATCCCTGCGAGTCGTACCACTCATGTCCGAGGAGGACACCTACTGTGTGCACACCCTCGAATGTCCTGTTATAGTTGAGGAGCTGCTGGAGGTTGAGGCTGAAAGATCTTCCGTGAGACTTGCCGATCATACCGCCTGTAGGAGCGAACTGACCGTAGTACATATTCTGCACTGAAGTTCCACGCATTTCATCGAGACCCATACCGGCATTGAATGTGAATGTGAAGTCCCTGAGGAACTTTACTTCTGCGAATGCAGTACCGTTGAGGGCATTACCCTGCGAGTTGCTCTTGTCGAGCTGTGCAGCCTGAAGGGCGTTCGAGTTTCCGAGAAGAGGACGTGTCATGCCGGCATTCTCACCTGTACCGTAGTCGTATACAAGCATTCCATACTTGTCGGTCATGATGTTTCCGTTGCCGTCCCTTACGAAGAGAGGGTAGATAGGAGCGATCTGGTTTGCAATCGCAAAGACGTTACCTGTAGATGCGCTTGATCCCTCATCAGAGTTACCGTTGTTCCAGTTGTAGTTGGTGTATGAAACGTTGGCACCGATCTTGAGCCACTCCTTCGCCTGATATTCGGTACGGATACGGGCTGTATAACGGTACATGTCGGATCCGTCGACGATACCCTTGTTGTTGAGGTAACCGAACGAAGCGAGGATAGAAGCCTTGCCGGTTGTTCCTGATACGCTCACATTGTATTCCTGGCGGAGAGAGTTGTGGTATGTGTGCTCAAGCCAGTTGTCAGGAGTCACATAATACTTCTGTCCGTTGTAATCAACAATACGACCGAGGACAGCGTTAGGGTTGAGCTTACCGTTCGAACCGATGAAAGACTGGTTCTCCGGAACATCATATACCTGATATCCCACACCACCGTCGCTACCGTTTGCGAGGAGTGTCTGGTTAGCCATGAAATGCGCGTCCTGGGAAGTGTATCCGTTGTTCTCGTAATAATTGCGGAGAGCTGAATAATAAACCTCATAGTACTGGCCCGGCTCTGTGATGTAGTCGTAGCTCTTGAGAGCCTTTGTGTTGAGACCCCACTTCATGTCCACATTCACGACCGCGTCACCAAGCTTCGCCTTCTTTGTTGTGATCATGATGACACCGTTGGCACCACGGGCACCGTAAAGCGCATTTGAAGCCGCGTCCTTGAGGACTGTCATCGACTCGATGTCGGCAGGGTTGAGGTTGTTCATGTCAAAGTCGCTTCCGTAAGGAATACCGTCGATCACATAAAGAGGATCGGTACCTGCAGACATTGAGCTGACACCACGGATGATGAGCTGCGGCTTGCTGCCGAGCGAACCTGAAGCCGTAGTCATCTGCACACCGGCAACCACACCCTCAAGCGCACGTGTCGCATCGGTTGACTGTGTCTTTGCGATGTCATCAGACTTGACGACTGTTGCAGAACCTGTGAAAGACTCCTTCGTAGCAGTACCGAAAGCCACCACGATAGTCTCCTCGATAGCTTCGGTATCCGGATCAAGGTTTACATTATGGACAGCAGTGCCCATTACCGGAACTTCAACTGTAACATAGCCTACTGAAGAGAAGATGAGGATGCCGTCAGCAGGAACGGAGATCGAATACATACCATCACCGTCAGTGCTGGTACCGACCATTGTGCCTTTCAGCTGAAGAGAAGCGAAAGGTACTCCCTCACCAGTGGATGAATCCTTGACAACACCTGTCACGGTCAGGTTCTGGCCATAAGCCAGAGCCGAAACAAGCATCGCCGTCAGCATTAAAAACAATCTGATCTTTTTCATCTGGTTGTTCGAGTTTAGTTATTTAACATAAATATTTTAATGATTTTTCATTGCAAGGCATAGAAACATGCAAAGATAGCAATATATTCAGTCATTTCCAATCAGACACAAACAAGAACAACGCATAATTACAATATTTTCAACAAGATGGATATATTTTTTTTGCCAAAAAACGGTTTATTCGTATATTGGCAGAAAACGGAAAGTCATGGGAATCTTCAACATCGCTCAGAAAAAGACAAAGCCGGCAGCCTTGACGACAACCGGCATATTCTTCATCCTCACGGTAATTTATTTTACGGTCACAGACATACCGCATCTGATCACGCTTCCCCTCGCATCCCTCTTCATAGCATCGCTTTGGCTGTGTCCGTGGCAGATGTGCATTGCCTTGCTCTGTTCGGCGACAGGAGACTATATGGGCTCATGCAGCAACTTCCTCGGACAGATGGGTTTCTTTGCCCTCGCTCATATCTTCATGGCAACATACTTCATCTGCAGATACTTCCGCAAGGTCGAGCACGACAGAAAGCTCACCGGCAAGGCAAAGGGTTATCTTGCCGTACTGATCATATGCATAGGAGGCATACTTGCAGTCACATTCACCAGGATCGCCCCATGCGCTCCTGAAGGAATCATACGAATCGGCGTCTGCATATATGCCTGTCTGATAAGCATGATGCTGATGTCGGCAATGCTTCAGCGCAGCAGCCTGTTCGCTCTCGGAGCTCTGCTCTTCGTATTCTCCGACTTCATCCTCGCATGGAACAAGTTCGTTGACCCTGTCCCTTACAGCAGGTATATGATACTGGTGCCGTACTTCATCGGACAGTGGCTTCTGTTCATCCGGTCGACCCCATACAGAGTAGGCCCGGAAATGAGGCTGATGAGATTCTGAAACAAAACGGGCCCCGACTTTTGCCGGAGCCCGTTTTTAATTGATATGCAGCAGATTAGAGTTCCCATGCAAGGGCAGAAGCGCCGAGGATGGCGGCATCAGACTCCTTGAGCTGAGAGAACACGATCTTCACCTTGTTCTTCCACAATGTAAGCACATTCTCATTCATTGCAGTCTCCATCGGCTCGAGGAGGAATTCCTTCGAACGTGCAAGACCACCGAAGAGAACGATAGCCTCTGGTGCGCTGAATGCGATGAAGTCAGCGAATGAACGGCCGAGGATCTTTCCTGTGAACTCGAAGATCTTGAGGGCAAGCTTGTCACCTTCCTTCGCAGCCTCATATACATCCTTTGAAGCGATCGAATCAAGGCTTCTGAGCACTGAAGGCTCGTCTGAAAGCTCAAGCCACTCACGGGCAGTCCTTGCAACACCTGTAGCAGAGCAGTAAGTCTCAAGGCATCCTGTTCTTCCGCAACCGCATGAACGTCCGTTATTGCGGACAGCGATAGTATGTCCGAGCTCGCCTGCAAATCCGTCATGACCGTAGACCACCTCTCCGTTGATGACGATACCCGAACCCACACCTGTACCAAGGGTAATCATGATGAAGTTCTTCATACCTCTTGCAGCACCGTAAGTCATTTCACCCACAGCAGCAGCATTTGCATCGTTTGTAAGAGCTACAGGAAGACCGAGAGCCTCGTTGAGAAGCTTTGCAAACTCCACCTTCTGGCGACCCCAGAGAAGGTTAGGAGCGTTCTCGATGGTACCTGTATAATAGTTTCCGTTCGGAGCACCTACTCCGACACCTCTTACCTTTCCTTCTGTGCCTGACTCCTTGATAAGCTTCTTTACAGCCTCTGCGAGCTCGGCGATATAAGGCTCTACCTGATCATATGTGTCTGTACGGATTACAGTCTGTGCAAGAACGGTTCCTCTTGCATCTACAACTCCGATCTTGGAGGTCTGTCCTCCGACATCAATACCTACTACGAAAGATGAATTCATGATGTTTTAATTATGTTAGTTGATGGTTATTATTTTCTGGAAATTACGCCTTCTTCACCTTTGATCCGAGAACTGCGAACCATAGGATGTATGCGAGGGCAGCTACGATCACCCAGTAGCTTGACATGTATGAAACAGAGTCAGCGATTGCGCTCTGAACGAGTGGAAGGACTCCACCGCCTACCACCATCGCCATGAAAAGACCTGATGCAAGAGCTGTGTGCTTTCCGAGGCCCTCAACCGAGAGGTTGAAGATTGTTCCCCACATCACTGAAGTGCAGAGACCGCAGAGGATGAGAAGAAGTGCAGAAAGAGGAAGGCTCATAACTGCAAAACCTTCAGAGAAGCCCTTGAGAACCGGCATGTTGATAGACACTTCAGATGTGAACATAGCGCAGATAACGAGTGCGATAGCAACTGCCGAAGTTACAGAAAGCTGTGTACGGCTTGAAACCTTTCCGCTGATGAAGCTTGATGTGAAACGGCCGCAAAGCATGAGAAGCCAGTACATTGCCGCAACTGAACCTGCGATAGAAGCAGCTGTAGAAGGATCAAGACCTGCACCCTTGTCAGAGTCTGCAAGGAAGAAGTTGAGTGTACTTGGGATACCGATCTCAACACCTACGTAAAGGAAGATCGCGATGACTCCGAATACAAGGTGACGATACTTGAGGACTGTCTTCACAGAAGCATTGTTCTTGTCCTGCTCAGGCTCAACGAAAGGAACGAAGATAAGGATAGCGAATACAGATGCGAACACACCCATTGCAATGTAAAGCACTGTATTTACATCAGCGATCTGCGTCTCGGCTGTAACAGCACCGATGAGGGCACCGATAAGCATAGGTGTAAGGGTTCCTGTGAGGGAGTTGAATGTACCTCCGATCTGAACGAGCTGATTTCCTCTGTTTCCACCGCCACCGAGGAGGTTGAGCATAGGGTTAACGACTGTATTGAGGATACATACCGAGAAACCGCAGATGAATGCTCCGAGAAGATAAACGAAGAAGTTTGCAGGAAGGGTTCCGAGAGTAGAGCCTACTCCGATCTTTCCAGAAAGGAACTGGATGAATACACCGCAGAATCCGACAGCCACACCGATGAGGGTTGTCTTCTTGTAACCGAGGTTGGTAATGAGCTTACCTGCTGGAAGACCCATGAAAAGGTATGCAAGGAAGTTCATCATGTTACCCATCATACCCCAGAAGTTCGAGCCCTCGATACCAGGAGCCTGTTTCCAGATGACTCCGATAGGAGCTGCGAGATTGGTAACGAATGAGATCATTCCGAAAAGGAACATCATGGTAAGCACCGCTACCCAATTGATCTTGTTCTTGTTCATTTTGATTAGTTTTTATGTTAATAATTCAATATTCGTCAAAATCGCGCCCAAGATACGAAAAAAAACACAATTACAGACCAAAAGAATGATTTTTCAAACGATTCGGGCACACATACATAAAATTAGCAGGGTTCCCTCCCCAAGGAACCCTGCCGTATATAAAACGAACTTAACAAATAGACACGAAAATAATTTCTGATGTCTGTCACAAAGGTAATGATTTAAAATCAAAATCCAAACATTTCCGCAAATTGAAAAGCATAATCGCGGAATCAGACCCTAATTTATCACCTCATTCCCATCAGAAGACATGAAATCAGAGGCAGTCGGCCTGAATGTTGATTAAGTCCGGACAAACGGATTTAACAAACATAATGTCATGATCTTCATTTTACCACCGCTCCCATACGCAATGGACGCATTGGAGCCCATAATGAGCGAGGAAACGCTCGAATACCACTACGGGAAACATCTGCAGACCTATGTGGACAATCTCAACCGCCTTCTGGAAGGCACTCCACACGCCGAGGTCTCGCTTGAGGAAATCATCCTGTCATCAACCGGACCGGTGTTCAACAACGCCGCCCAGGTCTGGAACCACACATTCTTCTTCAATTCCCTGACTCCTGAACAGAAGCCAATGCCTGAAGTGCTTGAGGAAGCCTTGATAAAGGACTTCGGATCGGTCAAAGCATTCGAAGAACAGTTCAAGAAGGCAGCCGCTGGAATCTTCGGTTCCGGATGGGCATGGCTGGCACAGGACAGGAACGGCAAGCTTCACATCATTCAGGAATCGAACGCCGGCAACCCTATGAGGGCAGGATTCAAGCCACTCCTGACAATCGATGTCTGGGAACATGCCTATTACATCGACTACAGGAACAGACGCGCAGAATTCATCGACGGGTGCTGGAAGCTCTTCGACTGGGACAAGGTAGCACACAGGATGGGAGAAAACACATTGACAGCCGTTCTCGGTGATCTTGCCGAGGACAGAAAAACAGAAACAAAAAAAGCCATGGACAAGTATGTATGCATTACCTGCGGATGGGTATATGACCCTGAAGAAGGAGACCCGGAAGGCGGAATCGCTCCGGGAACAGCATTCGAGGACATTCCGGAAGACTGGACATGTCCCGCATGCGGAGTAGGCAAGGAATTCTTCGAGAAAGTCTGAAAATTCCATACGCAAAATAATAAAGAATCCTTCCGATTTATTTAATTTTGCGGAGCTATTGACAGACAGGCTATGCCCAGAAAGATAACCATAGACAAGGCCGTGATGATGGAAGAAATCAGAACATTGGTTTCCGACGGCAAGACTGTGAGCCTGACAGTAAGGGGAAACAGCATGAATCCGATGATCGTAGACCGCAGGGACAGCATGACACTGGGGCCATGGAAGGACTCCGACCTACGCAGAGGATGCGTCGCCCTCGTCCGCGACAAGAGAGGGGAATACCTGATACACAGGATAATACATCGAAACGGAAACCAACTTACCCTTCTTGGTGACGGCAACATAAGGATAACGGAAAAAGCTGACATCGACGATGTCATAGCCATCATGCATTCGCTCGAAAGGAAGGGCAGGACCATCACCACCGACAGCATCCTGTGGAAGACATATTCATGGGCATGGATGTTCCTCGAACCGGTCAGAAGATGGCCGTTAGGATTATGGAGGAGGCTGTTCCTCCGACAGGACTGAAAAAGAAAAGCGTGCTCACGGGAAAACCCGCAGGCACGCTTTCTTTCCATATGTCCCCGCACTATGACAATGATGCGAGATTGATTTCGTTTACGATATTCTTTCCTTCAGGAGTGTATGCAAATTCCATATTTGCCTTATATGCCTCCTCTACCCTTCCGCGCACTACCTTCATCGAGCTGTTGAGGAAGTGGTTCTGTTCTGTCCAAGGTTCAGGAAGGACACAGACAGCGGCAGGAAGCCATCTTTCAGGGAATGCGCCGAAGAGACGACCTCCCTTGCGGTACATATTGACCTCACTCTGAAGAAGCTCGAGCATCTTCACCTTTGCCTCATGTGTGGCAGGGTCAAGTCCGAGTTCCTTTGCATATGCCTTGAGGGCCTCCTTGTTAGGAGTGATGAGGGCGATTGTATAAGGATCCTGGCTGTTGTGGAGAAGGGCTCCGTCAATATACTTCGAGCTTTCCACGAGATTCTCCTCGATTCCCTCCGGCGAATACTTCTCACCGTCAGCAGCGATAAGGAGCGACTTGAAGCGTCCTACGACATAAAGCATCTCCTCATCACGCATATAACCCATGTCACCTGTATGGAGCCATCCGTCTACGATCGTATCAGCAGTAGACTTCGGGTTCTTCCAGTAGCCTGCCATCACATTCTCGCCCTTGATGCAGATCTCACCCTTCTGTCCGAAAGGCTGCTCCACTCCGTCAGCGTCAAGAATCTTGATTTCCATTGGCTGGACAATCTTTCCTGACGAACCGAATATATGCTTTGCAGGTGAGTTTGCAGAGATGATAGGAGTCGCCTCTGAAAGTCCGTATCCCTGATACATAGGGATTCCGATAGCATAATAATATCTCTGGAGGTCGATATCAAGCAAAGCGCCGCCACCGACGAAGAACTTCATATGTCCGCCGAGACCTTCACGAACCTTCTTGAAGATGATCTTGTCGAAAAGAAGCATAAGAGGCTTACGGAAGATATCCGCAAACTGGGTACCCTTGTTGTAGCCCTCCTTGTTGTAAGCGATGGCGTTGTTCAGAGCGAAGTTGTAAAGCTTCTCCACTGTAGGGCCGCTCTTCTTGATTGTTGATTCGATATTCTTCTTGAAGCTCTTCGCGAGAGTCGGAACCGAAAGCATCACGTTCGGCTTGAACTCCTTGATGCTGACAGGGATGTTCCTGAGCGCTTCCTTGCCTGACTTTCCTGAAGGAACCGTACCGATGGAAGCACCATACGACATCATGGTATAGAAGCCTGCCACATGGGCGAAGCAGTGGTCAAGAGGAAGGATGATCAGCATACGGTCGCCTGGCTCAACTCCGATCACAGAATGAGCCTGCTCTACATTCGCAGTGTAGTTCCTGTGTGTGAGAAGAATACCCTTCGGATCGGCTGTGGTGCCTGATGTATAGCTGATGTTCGCATAGTCATCCGGCTCGACAGACCTGTATCTCTGGATAAAGAGATCCTCATTCTTTGCCAGGAACTCGTCTCCCATAGCGATTACCTCGCTGATATAAAGCTCATTGTCCTGCTTGTCAGCCACCTCGTCAAATATGATGACCTTCTCTACCATAGGGCATTCCGGAAGGATCTTCCTGACCTTCGGAAGCTGGAACTTCGAAGTGATCACATATTTTGAGTCAGAATGTTTCACACGGAAAACAAGGTCGTTTGTCTCCTCAAGCTTGATGGAAAGAGGTACGTTAACAGCACCGGCATACAAAACACCAAGCTCTCCGATTACCCACATGTCGCGGCCTTCGCTGAGGTATGAAATCTTCTCGCCCTTCTGCACTCCGAGGGCCATGAGGCCGGCAGCAATACGCTTGGCCTTCTTCAAAGTCTCATCATAAGTCGTAGGTTCCCATACATTTGTATCGAGGTTCTTCTCCCAAAGGAAAGGATTCTGCGAATACTTGGCAACATACTTCTCGACAAAGTCGATGATTGTCAATCTTTCTGCCATAAAGTATCATTTTATTAAACGGCACAAGTGGCTTTCCTCCCTACGGAAGAAGCCACCTGCACACAATTATCATTCATTTGGAAACAGACCGAAAAGCTCTGCATCGATCTTGTCGATAACCTCCTGGAAATCCTCCGGACGGTTCTCGAACTTGATGCGGTCCACATCAAGAATAAGCAGATTATGCTTATAATCCTTGATCCAGTTCTCATAACGCTCGTTCAGACCTGTGATATAGTCAATACGGATGCTCTTTTCGTACTCCCTTCCTCTCTTCTGAATCTGTCCGATGAGGTTAGGAATCGAGCTGCGCAGATAGATCAGCAGGTCAGGCGGGTTGACCAATGACATCATGAGGTCGAAGAGATCTGAATAATTCTCGAAATCCCTTGTGCTCATAAGACCCATTCCATGAAGGTTGGGAGCAAATATCCTCGCATCCTCATAAATGGTCCTGTCCTGGATGATCACGGTGTCCTCCTTCGATATGTCCACCACATCCTTGAATCTCTTGTTGAGAAAATATACCTGAAGATTGAAAGACCACCTTTCCATATCATCATAGAAATCAGCGAGATATGGGTTGTAGTCTACGGACTCGAATTTCGGAGTCCAGCCATAATGGGCAGCAAGCATCTTCGTGAGAGTAGTCTTGCCGCTTCCGATATTACCTGCAATAGCTATATGCATATTCTGTCTTTTTAATTCATTTCAAGGCAATTACGCCACAAAGGAAGAAACCGTCTTGGCAGTTTTTTTCAAACAGTCAAAGCAGTTTCCAGCCTATCATTCAGCAAACATACTAAATTTTAATGTAAATTTGCATGTTTTTAGTGATTTTTTTGAATGATACACATTGAGCATTTCGTATTCAACAACTTCCAGACACGCTGCAGCGTAATCTGGGATGAGAGCCTCGCATGCGCCATCACAGACCCGGGATGCGCGGATGCATCCGAACTTTCACGCCTGACTTCATTCATCGAGGGCAAAGGTCTGAAACCAGTCTGCATCATGCTGACACACGGCCACTTCGACCACATTCTCGGAACTGCAGAACTGGCTGCGAGATATGGCGGAATCCCTGTCTACATGCACCCGGAAGACAGATTCACACTCGAGAGCAACGAATATTTCTGCCGCTGCTTCGGAGCACCTCTCCCTGCAGCATTTGAAACCGCTGACATCCATGAGGGCGACATCATAGAGGTGGGATCACTGCATTTCGAAGTCATAGAGACCCCGGGCCACACCAAAGGCGGAGTCTGCTATCTTGAACGCAACGAGAAGACCCTTTTTAGCGGAGACACATTGTTTGCCGGAGCGATCGGACGTACCGACCACCCGGGCGGAGACTATGACAGCCTGATGAAGAGCATCCTCGAGAAGCTGATCTGCCTCGACGGAGACATCAGGGTATTCCCGGGCCACGGACCGTCGACAGAAATCGCAAAGGAAGGCATGACCAATCCTTTCCTTCTTCCGTTCAACGAACCTTACGAGGATTAGGATCAGAGACTCTGTCCTGATATGAACTCACGCAAAATCGAAGTAGGCGGAATGGCCGCGATCTCTGCAGGAGAGAGTTCCACTATATAATCCAGGAACTTCAGCATCCTTGTGGCTTCGGCATAGGCCGGAGAACGCGGTGATATGCGACGCAGAAGCGGTTCCGCATAATACTTAAGGACAGGGAGTTCGAATATATGGGCTGAATTGAAGACCGCATCAGCATTCTCCTGGAACGGGAATATGTTGCGGTTTTCTCCTCGACGCACGCTCTGCCATCTCGATATGGTATCCTCCGGCACAATGCCGCGCGTACGGTTGTCTCGTATCATTCGGCGGAGCATACGGTTGTCCGATGTCGAAATGTTGTTGTTTTCGTCGATCGAGAGCGATGTAAGAGCCGATGCATATACACGGAACACCTTCGAGCTGTCCACATCCGGTATCATTGCAGGGTTCAGCGCATGTATTCCCTCCATTATAAGGATATCCTTCTCATGCAGCTGCATAAAGTTACCCTCGAAGAACTTGCGTCCTTCCTTGAAATCAAATCGGGGAATCTCGACTTCCTTACCCGCAAGCAGTTCGTTCAGCTGCTGTCCGAGAAGCTTAAGGTCCATTGCTCCGAGACATTCGAAATCATATTCGCCGTTCTCATCCTTCGGGGTCATCTCCCTGTCTACGAAATAGTTGTCAAGTTCGATCACCTTCGGATTCAGGCCGAGGATCCTGCACTGCAGGGCCAGACGCTTTGAAGTGGATGTCTTTCCGCTGCTTGAAGGGCCTGCGATAAAGACAATCTTCACACTTCCTCTGCGTGCGTATATCTGATCCGCGATTTCCGCATATTTCCTTTCATGCAGGGCTTCAGAAAGATTTATAAGGTCCACTACATCTCCGGAAATCACCATCGAATTGAGCTTGCCGACTCCTCTTACACCCATTACAGAACACCAGTCCGAATGCTCCTTCAGGGCCGTTGCGAGCTTTGACTGCCTCTTCATAGGAAGAACCTTGCTGAAATCACCCTCAAGAGGATACTGAAGACAGAATCCGTCATTGAAGCCCATTATGTTGAAAGTCTTCAGGACTCCTGTCGACGAAGCAAGAGGGCCATAGAATGTATCAGCCTGGCCATCAAGATAATACACATTATAATGATAACGTCCCAAAGTCTTGAGGAGGCTGACTTTTTCCGTCTGTCCGTTTGCCATGAAAAGCTTTTCACATTCTTCAAGGCTCATCATCTTCTTGCCGAAAGGAAGATCTGCTGCCACCATGTCCCTCATACCCTGCTCGATTATCCCGAGCTCCTCATCAGTCAGATACAGCACATGAGGGCGTCCGTCATCCAGATTCTTCTTCTCCCGCAGCTCACAGTAAAGACCGCTCGGAAGAGAATAGTCTATAGCAAGAATCTTGTCAGGATACATTCTCCGCACCACATTCTGAAGAACGAAGCATAGCGAACGGATATATGTCCTCCGGCCGTCAGGATGGTCATATCCGACAAACATAACGTTGTGAGGATTTATGACCTTGTAATCCAAAGACTTGAGCTTGTTATCCACAAGAGCTGCCATGACCGGAGTTTCAGTTCCGGACTTGTCCTTTACTGCCGGACACAACCTTTCGGAGATTTCCTTCAGGGTCGTCCCAATCGCCACCATGTCATATGTGCGGGTGTTACCGCAATATATCCTTATGTCTTCCATATGTTTAAGGATTGATTTATTCTGTAAAAAGGATTTCCTTGAGGAAAGGTCCTGTTACGGATTCCGGATTCTGGGCCAACTGCTCCGGTGTACCCTCGGCAACAATCCGTCCTCCTTTCTTTCCTCCTTCCGGTCCCATGTCAAAGATATAGTCCACGGACTTGAGCACGTCAAGGTTATGTTCGATGACTATGACCGTATTTCCCTGCTCCACCAGTTGCTGAAGCACCTCCATGAGGACCTTGATGTCTTCGAAATGAAGTCCAGTCGTCGGCTCGTCAAGAATGTATAAAGTGTTTCCGGTACCCTTGCGGGCAAGTTCGGCAGCGAGCTTCATACGCTGGCTCTCGCCTCCTGAAAGAGTCACCGCAGACTGTCCCAGGCGCACATATCCAAGTCCCACATCCACCATAGCCTTCAGCTTCTGTGCTATGGACGGTATGTTTTCAAAGAATTCATATGCCTCGCTTATAGGCATTTCCAGAACATCATTGATATTCTTTCCCTTATATCGGACTGCCAGAGTATCGTTCTTGTATCTTCTTCCACGGCATTCGTTGCATACGACATTCACGGAAGGAAGGAAATTCATCTCGATGACCTTTATTCCTGCTCCCTTGCACTCCTCGCATCGTCCTCCGGCCACATTGAACGAGAAGCGGCCGGCCTTGAATCCCCTCACCTTTGCGTCAGGGGTAGCCTCGAAAAGATTCCTGATGTCGTTGAATACACCGGTAAATGTGGCCGGATTGCTTCGCGGAGTACGGCCGATAGGGCTCTGGTCTATCTCGATGAGCTTGTCTATATTATCTGCTCCTGTGATTTCCGTATAAGGCAGAGGCTGCAGCTTTGCGTTGTAGAAGCGGTTCTTCAGGACAGGCATGAGCGTCTCATTGATCAGAGATGACTTTCCGCTGCCGCTGACACCGCTTATGCCGACAAGCATTCCCAGAGGGAAGTCGACGTCGACATTCTTGAGATTGTTTCCCGACGCTCCGCGTATTCCAAGAGTAAGCCCGTTTCCGGACCTGCGCTGCTTCGGCACTTCGATCGACCTTGCACCGGAAAGATAGTCGAGAGTAACCGACGAACCTTCCGAAATCCTGTCCACAGGGCCGTTAAAGCATATCCTTCCGCCTTCCGCACCTGCTCCGGGGCCCACATCCACAAGCCAGTCCGCCGCAAGCATGGTCTCCGCATCATGCTCAACAACCATTACTGAATTGCCCTCGTCACGAAGTTTCTTAAGCGAAGCTATGAGTTTGCGGTTATCTCTCTGATGCAGACCAATGGAAGGTTCATCCAGAATATAAAGAACATTGACAAGCTTCGATCCTATCTGGGTCGCGAGTCTGATTCTCTGGCTTTCTCCGCCGGACAGCGAAGCCGTTGCACGGTCAAGAGACAGATAGTCCAGTCCCACATCCAGAAGGAAAGATACCCTGTCCTTCAGCTCCTTCAATATGTCCCGGGCTATTATGCTTTCCCTCTTTCCGAAGCTCTCGTCAAGAGAATGAAGCCATTCGTGCAGCTGGGATATCTCCATCGCCGCCACTTCGGAAATGGTCTTCCCGTCTATCTTGAAATATGTGGTATCCTTGTTAAGCCTGGACCCGTTGCAGACAGGACAGACTACCTTTTCATGTATGTCTCCTACTATTCCCGGGAACGAGACCATTTCGGAAGACGTGCCCTCACCCACCCTGAAAAGTTCATCCGAACCGAAGACGATAAGAGATACCACTTCATCCGGAAGGTCTTCTATAGGGTCATACAGGGAAAAACTGTACTTCCTTGCTATCGAACGTATTATATCGAACTTCTTCGTTTCTCTGATCTTACCCAAAGGTATGATGCCTCCGTCAGCTATGGAAACGGCCCTGTTCGGGATGATTGTATCCATATTGACATCCACTATTATCCCCAGGCCCTTGCAGTGAGGACAATATCCCTGCGGAGAATTGAATGAAAAGGAATGCGGAGCAGGCTCGGCAAGCGACAGTCCTGTATCCGGACACACCAGATGCTTTGAGAAATGACTGACCTCCTCCGTCTCCATATCCATCACGGCAAGCGATCCCTTTCCGAAGTTCAAGGCAGACACGACCGACGACCGGATGCGTTTCTCATCCTTCTGGGAAGGCTTCAGACGGTCGATGACCAGTTCGATAAAATGGGCCTTGTAACGGTCCAGGGCAGTGATTTCATTCAGTTCATGGAGCTGCCCGTCGATCCGGACCTGCGTATATCCCCTCTTGCGCATCTGCTCAAGCAGTTCCTTGTAATGTCCCTTGCGTCCCCTTACCACCGGAGCAAGGAGGTAGCATTTGCGATCCCTGTAATTCTCCATGATGAGCGAGACTATCTGCTCATCGGTATATCTGACCATTGGCTTTCCCGTATGAGGAGAATAGGCAGTGGACGCCCTCGCATACAGGAGTCGGAGAAAATCGTAGATTTCAGTGATGGTGCCCACAGTGGACCTCGGATTGTTTCCCGTAGTCTTCTGCTCTATGGCTATTATAGGGCTCAAGCCAGTTATGGACTCTACCTCCGGCTTTTCAAGAATGCCCATGAAGTGCTTGGCATAGGTGGAAAGGGTATCCATATACCGTCTCTGTCCTTCGGCATAAATGGTGTCGAAGGCAAGAGAGGACTTACCGCTGCCGCTCAAGCCTGTGATAACCACAAACCGGCCTCTTGGTATCGCCAGGGAAGCTCCCTTGAGGTTATGGGCCTTTGCCCCTTGTATCTCTATGTATTCACCTTGTTTCTCCATAAACCAGCCGCCTGCAATGGAGCAAGCTTACAAATATAAGAATTTTTGAGCAAAACTCTATCTGATGCGGAGATATGAATGGCCGAACCTCTCCGCAGCCGCGCGGTCAAGTTCCTCACGTACCGAAGGGTGAGCAATCTCTATCAGCGCTCGTGCTCGCTCTGCAAGACTCTTGCCACGAAGATGAGCAACGCCATACTCGGTAACGATATTCTGGATCATATGTCTTGTCGTCACAACGCCTGCGCCTTCCGTCAGGACAGGCTTTATCTTGGAGACTCCCTTTTCCGTCATCGAAGGTATGGCTATGAAAGTCTTTCCGCCTTCGGACAGAGAACCTCCGTACATGAAGTCATGCTGCCCGCCCACTCCGGAGATAATGCGCGTTCCCACAGAATCCGCACATACCTGGCCGGTCAGATCGACCTCAACCGCCGAATTTATCGCCATGACCTTCGGATTCTGCGCTATCCTGAACGGATCGTTGGTCCAGGCCACGTCCTTCAGGATAAGATCCTCACGATAATTCATATAATCATACAGACGGCGGGAGCCAAGTGCAAGCGAAGCCACCGAAATACCGGGACAGACCTTCTTGCATGAATTGTCTATGACACCGCTTTCAAGCAGAGGCAGCACTCCGTCTGTCATGGCCTCCGTATGAAGCCCGAGATGCTGATGATCCTTGAGAGCCGATAGGACAGCATTAGGTATTCCGCCTACTCCTATCTGAAGAGTGGCCCCGTCAGGAATCATTTCAGCGATGTGACGGCCGATGGCGATATCGATTTCAGAAGGCACTGCAGTCGGAACCTCAACCAAAGGATCGTCCACTTCCACGGCTGCATCTATCCTCGAGACATGTATCAGGGCATCACCATAGGAGAACGGCATGGACTTGTTCACCTGTACGATTATCTTATTCGCACACTCGGTCGCAGAAACCGCCAGGTCGGCAGAGACGCCGAAAGAACAGTAGCCCTCGTCATTCGGTGGGGACACATTCAGGAACACCACATCGAGAGGAAGGGTCCCGTCACGGAAAAGACCAGGTATCTCCCCAAGGAATGCCGGAATGGTAGAACCGTATCCTGCTGCAAGCCATTTACGGATGTTATTGGCCACAAAAAGACTCTTCACATGAAAAGAGTCCTTATACTCCGGCCTGCAATATGGAGCTTCACACCTTCCCACGGCAAAGGCGGCATAAATAGTGACATCACGAAGTTCGTGACCTCTGTCCGCCAA
Source organism: Bacteroidales bacterium (assembly GCA_017550025.1). Taxonomy (GTDB): domain Bacteria; phylum Bacteroidota; class Bacteroidia; order Bacteroidales; family UBA932; genus Cryptobacteroides. The sequence goes on from JAFYLU010000073.1 coordinate 56,285, forward strand.
AGCCTGCGAAAGGACTTCCGGTATGGATGTACTGCCCTGGATATATACACTTTCGCCAGAAGCTACAAGTTTTACGGCATCCGCCGCTGACATATATTTCATAAGCATCAATGATTTGCCGCAAACATCCGCAGCCTTTCTGACAGCATGTCGAACTGCTCCGGCCTGTTGAGCTGGGAAACACATATACGGACACCGTTCTGCGCACTTCCAGTCAGAGAAAGAGCTATAGAACAGATACCGCACAACATAAGCTCCTGCATCAGATACGCACCTGTCATTTCCTTCGGATTACCGTCAGCCGACTTCTCCATATAACCTACCGTATAGAAGAATCCGTCACTCACATCTTCCGAGCCGTCCTTGCTGTAAACGATATGGAAGCCGTTGTCAAGGAACATCTTCTTGGTCAGGGACGCACGACGACCATACTCGGCCGTATCCGCGACAAAGTCCAGGGAGCCGTCGGAAGCCGCCTTGAACATGGCCGCAAGAGCATACTGGGCGGAGTGGCTGGTACCGGAAGAAACGGCATACAATATTCCCAAGACCAGGGCTTCTCCCAGACGCGCAATCCTGTAGCGTTGACGGAGAGCATCATACTCACGCATGTACAGCTTGTCAGAAACCGCAACCATCGCAATTCTCTGGCCTGCATAGCTGAACATCTTGGAAGCAGACATGAGAATGATGTAATTATCGGTATATTTTGCGACTGTGGGCTGGAAAGGAGGTTCGAAAGGCCTGCCCAAAGGCTTTCTGAAATCCATGCACATATAGGCGAGATCCTCTATGACTATAGCATCATGACGGGTCGCCGCCTCACCAATGGTACGGAGTTCATCTTCCGTAAGATTGAACCATGCAGGATTATTAGGACTTGAATAGATGATTGCGGCAATCCTTCCTGTCGACAGGAACTCCTCAAGCTTGCCGGCAAGCTTTTCCCCTCTGTAATCATAGATGTCGAACGACTGGCTGCGTATCCCAAGTATCCTTGCCTGACTTCTCTGCACTGGGAAACCCGGATCGATGAACAGGATGGTATCTTTTGAGGGATTAAGCTGCGAACACAAGAGGAATGAGCTGAAGCTTCCCTGCATCGAGCCGACCGTAGGAATGCATCCTTCCGGGGAAAGATCTATGTCAAGATAGGCCTTGAGAAAACGGGAAGCCTGTGTCTTCAGTTCAGGAGTTCCCTTCATATCAGGGTACACCGATGCAATGCCAGCCTTCAGGGCTGCACATTCCGCCTCAACACCCACACTTGCAGGCGGAAGTCCCGGGATACCCATCTCAAGATGTAGAAATTCTACACCCGTCGCCTTTTCAAGAGCCCTGGCGATTGCTCCTGACTGACGGATAGTGGCATCTGAAATTTCCGGAATGTCCATCTGTTCCAGGACAGAGCAGAGGACATCAGGATTTATAGGTTGTCTCATATATATGTGTAAGGGGAGAATTCACTCTAATTCTGTGGTACCGTCTCCGAGTAAGTCTCATAGAAATTACCCTCCGCATCACACCATGTCACGTAGACAGAATTCTCCTTATCACCATAGATAAGGGTTTCCATCTGACCCGGCACCACCTTTACGCCCATATTGTAGACTCTTATCGCAAGATCTTCTGGCGTCTCACAGTCAGCAATACTATTAGGATGAGCACATACTGTATACGCTGTCATGCCTTCTGCCGGCTGCACAGACCATTTCACGATATAGAATCCGGATTCTTCCATACATGTACCAAATGATATGACTGGCTGCGACTCCTGCCACAGAGAGCTTTGCGAACCGGTCTTGTACACAAAGTTACCAAGATCCATGGTCGGCACAAACTCCAGAAGCGCCGCTCTTGAAAGGAGACCTTCAGCAGTCACAACCATAACGACTGCGACATACTCTTCCGACATCTCCACATCCTCAAACTTTATACAGCCATCCACAAGAGGAGTCTCCAGAGTGTTTTCAAGAAGATAGCTGCCAGGATTTGATGCCATATAGCTTTCAGCTGACTCACGGGTACCGCCAAACATTCTGTTCCATGTAGAAGAAGACTTCTTGCCTACAAAATAACGGCAATATGCCTCTTCCGGCAATGTTCCCACATTTACATATGCAGTCTTTCCCTCATACGACACAGAAAGATTCACCTGAATAGAATCATCAAACAGAGGAACAGCTGTAGACACAGACTGACGCATAAGCGAGCCATACTTTCCTTCGCTGCCAATTGCTACAGCAACAAGGTTCAGAGCCGTACCCGGCTGCAAGCCCGTACGAGATACGACAGCTGTCTCACCCGAAACAGGTGAAGCCTTGTCAAAAAGGTATCCGATCAATGCGGCATCATCCGCATACTTCGCAATTTCAGCATCAGTAAGCAAGGCACTGTAAATGACTGATGCACCAGGAGCTGAAAGTTCTGCCTCAAGCGAATTCAATTCAGCACGCACTTCATTGCATGCAACTTCGACATTTCCTCCACCACTGACTCCAGGCACTGTAAACTCCCTGTATACGATATCCTCCTGGGCTACAGACTTCTGACCCGCCTTATACGGAGCCACCCATACGACATATGTCTGTCCTGCAGAAACAGGAACTGGAGTCACATTAGGAAAACCTGTCAGAGGACCCTCATACTCAAACACATCCGAAATACGAGGAACAGTCTTCCAGTTTGCATCACGCTGAACCTTTGAGAGGGTAAAGGCACTCGCAAGAGCATATCCGCCGCTATATTCCACGGCGTCTTCCACTTTCACATGAATCAATATTTCATTAAAGGTAACAGACACAGCCTCGATCTGCACGCCACCTGTCGGCTCAAACAAAATTTCAGGCATACAAAGGACAGTGGACCTTTTCACTTCTGCCCTCGCGGAAGTGTTGAGCGTCATATGGGCTCCTGTCTGACTCTCGACCACAACATTGAAACCGTTCTCGAAAACTGTAGGAGGCAGAGGAATAAGAAAGGCCGTTGGCGCATCAGGCTGAAGCTGAACGCCGAATCCGCAATCGATCTTGACCGATTTGCCAGCACTCTCCGACATCGACACGACAGGGACCGGATTACTGAAACTTACAGATACCGCTCCATTTCCGGACAAAGGCTCGCCGGCATTACCCTGCACTGTCAGTGACTTTACGGCATCTTCACCTTTAAGGAGAAGCTTGAGTACACCGCTGACATTCCTGAATGAGAAATCTTCAGATACTGGTTCGGTGATTGCAACCATAGGGAAAAGACCTTCCGGAAAAGTTCCCTCGACATAGTCCATTTCCGAAGGAAACTCAAAGCTTGTAATCTCATAACCGTCATCACCAAGCTTCGAACAATACATACCGGATGAATACGGATAGAACGCGACATCAGCACCGATTTTCACACCCTTGGATTTGTTCTCTACACATTTGAACACTCCGGAAGTCGTACCGACAGATTCAGGCATGATTGCATACGGGCTTCCTGCCATGCTGTTCTTGAATACGTTTATAGTATCATATTCAGACCACAGGACGCTATTGCCGGCACCAAGGCTTGTCTTTGTAACAGCATCTTCATCTTCAATTACAGCACGGATCACAGGCATTTCCTCAACTGAAAGTTTCTGGTATTCCGGCTCACTATTGCAGCCCAAAGCAAGCGAAATGCATGCTGCAAAGAAAAGAAGATGTGTCCTCATAGCCTAAATTTTAGAATAAACATGGTAAAGTTATTAAAACTTTTTTCAAAAAACAAGTCAGGCCGGGAGCATCATTGCGTGTTCCCAGCCTGACCTATGAACTGAATCGTTTTATTTTCCGTCACCCTGCTTATGCAGGAATGGATCATTTCTGCTCCAGAAAGCTGATTGCGAATCCACCTCCACGTGCCATTGTCATCGAAAGGACATCGCCAGAAGTGACATTCTGCTTCCAGATCCTGTATGCCTGAGGGTTCTCCTTGTAGTCAGCATCCTCCGCATCCGCATAGATTGTAGCCTCATATGTCTTGCCAGGCTCAAGGAAGTCCATAGGAACTTCGAGAGTACGCTTATGGTCATCGGTGACACCGCCGCAGAACCACTGTCCGTTCTTCTTGCCCTGACGCGCGATAACTACATATTCACCAGGCTCTGCAAGCAGATACTTCGACTGGATCCAATCGATGTCCACATCCTTGATGAACTGGAATGCGTCCATGAACTGCTCGTAATGCTCCGGAAGGTCGGCAGCCATCTGAAGAGGAGAATAGAGGGTCACATAGAGGGCAAGCTGGTTTGCGATTGTGGCATTCACCCACGACTGGTTCCTTCCTTCTGTTACAGATGCAAGATCCATCACGAAGATACCAGGAGTATAGTCCATAGGACCACCGTTGAGACGGGTGAACGGAAGGATGGTCACATGATGAGGCATTGTACCTCCAAAGGCCTGGTACTCCGTACCTCGTGCCGACTCGTTTCCGATAAGGTTCGGATATGTACGGCAGAGACCTGTAGGGCGGACAGCCTCATGAGCGTTGAGCATTACCTTATGCTCGGCTGCCTTCTTGACCACATACATATAATGGTTGATCAGGGACTGGCTGTAGTGATGCTCTCCGATAGGAAGGATATCTCCCACATAGCCGCCCTTGATAGAATTGTATCCGTATTTATCCATGAGCTCGAGGGCCTGGTCGAGATGGCGCTCGTAGTTACGCACCGATGACGAGCTCTCATGATGCATCATAAGGCGGACGCCCTTCGAATGAGCATACTTGTTGAGAGCCTCGATATCGAAGTCAGGATATGGGGTCACGAAATCAAAGACATAGTCCTTGTTGCAGTTTGCCCAGTCCTCCCATCCTTCGTTCCATCCCTCGACGAGAACCTGGTCGAAGCCGTGCTCTGCAGCGAAGTCGATGTAGCGGCGTACATTTTCGTTGTTTGCAGAGTGACGTCCGTTAGGAGTTGCGGATGCATAGTCAGTAGTACCGAGCTGAACTGAAGCGAAGTCATCCGTATAAGCCCATGATCCCTTTCCTGAAATCATCTCCCACCATACACCTATATATTTGACAGGCTTGATCCAGTCTGTGTTTTCGATCGCGCAAGGTTCGTTGAGATTGAGGATAAGGCGTGATGCAAGCTGGGCTGCAGCGCTTGGTGCCACCTGCACTGTCCTCCAAGGAGAGGTGCACGGAGTCTGGAGACGTCCCTTCCATCCCTGCGCATCAGGTGTAAGATGCGAAGTGAAAGTCATGGTCTTCGGATCAAGCTCGAGGTGCATGCAAGGATAGTCTATGAGGGCAGCCTCATGGATATTGATGTAGAGGCCGCTGTCTGTACGCATCTGGAGAGACGTCTGCACACCGTTCACAGAATAAGGAGTCTGCGAGTCGTTAGGATTGATTGCAGTCTGCATCTTCGCGCTGATCTCGCTCAGACGGGACTCAACATAGTTATACTCCTGTGTATCATAGTCTCCCGGAACCCACCATGCAGTGTGGTCTCCGGCAAGAGCGAACTGTGTCATCTCCTCTTTGATCACGAAATAGCTGAGGTTCTTCTGATAAGGGAACTCGTAGCGGAAGCCGAGGCCATCGTCGTAGAGGCGGAAACGGATAGACATCTTCCTTTCTGTAGATGTCTGGACGAGGTTTACGAGGAGCTCGTTGTAATTGTTGCGGATCTGTGCCTCCTCTCCCCACACAGGCTCCCATGTCTTGTCGAATGATGATGTCTCGATGCTCTCCACTGCGAAACCGTCATGGAATGAGTTGCAAGGCTCACGGTCTTCCTTCGAAATGGTACCGTCTGCATTGTAGACAAGCTTCTGTGCCTTGAGCACGCCACGGAGCTCATATCCGAGGTCAGAAGGAAGGATGACCTTCTGGTCACCATAATTGAGGGCGTACTGCGGAGTACCGTCTGCTGTAAGACAGAAGGTCATCTCCATATTTCCGCCAGGAGACTGAAGAGTCTGTACATCAGTCACTTCACCTGCAGGCTGCGAAGTTCCGCATGCAGAAAGAAGCGCGATTGCTGAAATTGCTGAAAGTATTCTTTTCATTATTGTATTATTTTTTGTATTCGATTACTAATGCAGTCTTCGGGGCTACAACTGTAGCGTCGGACACCTCGAACGGCTCGCCGGTAAGGACATCCACACCACCCTGCAGGCCTTCATTGATTTCCGAGTAGTATGACCAAGGGACATTTACAGGATCCAGGTTGTTGTTGATGTATACGAAGACGACATTGTTCTCGTCATAACGGAAATACGCATAGGTATTGTCGCGTGTCATGAAATGAAGTGTCTTGCCGTTGTGTATGACATCAGCTGTCTTTCTCCACTGGAAGAGACGGCTTACATAGTTGAAAAGATCAGCTGCCTGTCCCTTCTCCACCTTGAGTCCGTCTGTGTTATGTGTCTGCGCCTGACGTCCTTCGTCTGTGAAGAGGTCGACAGGATCGCCCTCCCATCCTCCCGGGAAATCAACGCGAAGACCAGGATGGTCACCGATGTTTTCAGGGGTGGCGGACACGAACATAAGCTCGTCACCTGCGAATACCTGCGGAATGCCGCGCATTGTAGCCATCATGGTCATTGCAAGCTTGAGGGCACGCGGATCCTTGCGCACACAGTCACCGATACGCGCTGTATCGTGGTTGCCGGGGAAGATGAGCATCTTCGACAGGTCATGATATACGAAGTCATGGGAAAGGATGTCATATACCTTGCTCATGCCTGCGCCCCACCCGCCATAGTCCTCGTCAAGTGCGTCACGCAGTGCATCGTGAAGAGGAAAGTCCATTATCGACGGAAGGTGAGAGTCGAAACCATCCTTGTTGGCGTTGCCGCCCTGCCAGTATGCAAGCTGAGGGATAGAGGAAGTCCAGCACTCGCCTACGATATTGAAGTTCGGATACTCGTTCATTATGGCCTTGCACCACTCTGCCGCAGGATTCTTCTCGTTATATGGATATGTGTCCACACGGAAACCGTTAAGACCTGAATACTCTATCCACCATACGCCCCACTGGATGAAATACTTAAGGACATAAGGGTTGTCAAGGTTCATGTCGACCATGGTAGGAACGAACCAGCCGCTCTCCTGGATATAGAGGTCTCTTGAAGAGGCATTAGGGTCCATGTTGGTCGAGAAGGCCACATTTGTTCCCGTATAAGTGTCGAACTGATGGATCCAGTCCTGGAACGGAAGGTCATCCATCCACCAGTGGACATAGCTGCAGTGGTTAGGGACGATGTCCATGATGATGCCGATGCCCTTCTCACGAGCCTTGTCCACGAGTTCCTTGTAAAGCTCATTGGATCCGAAACGCGAATCGATGTGGTAGTAGTCTGAAGCGGCATATCCATGATATGAACCGCGAGGGTCATTATCCTCAAGGAACGGGGTTGTCCAGATGTATGTGGCACCGAGTTCGCTGATATAATCGAGATGATCGATAACTCCCTGGATATCACCACCGTGACGACCATTAGGGTTAGCACGGTTACCATCTTCGGCAGTGTTCTCTGTAGAATCATTCGAAGCATCTCCGTTCGCAAAGCGGTCAGGCATGATGAGGTAGACCATGTCAGCCGTGGTGAAGCTCCTGCGCTCTGCCGAGCCTTCCTCACGCGCTGCAATCTCGTATGGATACTTGAATGACTGACCGTCTTTCGAGAATACTATGTAGTATGTACCGGGTGCAGCATCGGGAGCGATCTTAACGTCTATGAAGAGATAATTGGGGCTTTCAGCCTTGCTGACCTTCTCCACAGACACACCAGAACCACCTTCCACGGCAACATCATATTCAGAAATACCGGCACCCTGGACCAGGAGCTGGAGATCGGTCTTCATTCCCACCCACCAAGAGAGAGGCTCTACGCGGGTAACCTGTCCCACGGTAGCGTCCGGGACCGATGCGGGGTCGAATGCAGGGCCCGAGCATGCTGCGAGGGCTGACGCTGCAAGTGCGATGACGATTTTCTTCATGACTACTCGGCAGTGATTTCGTATGTCCAAGGAGCCTTGAGCTCAACCTTGACCGTAACCTTGTTTTCAGGAAGCGTACGTGTAAACACGAGAACGCTGTCCTCCGCAGAAACCACCTCGAACTTTCCGCCCTTGTCGCCTGCAGAAAGTGCAGGGTTGGCGTGACGGACAGCTATGAGTTCCTTGTAGAAGTCGAAGTACTCGTTCTTCTCCCATGCAGGAACCGGATCCTTCTCAAAGAACTCGAATCTCTTGTTCCAGCCCATTTCCTGACCTGTATAGATGAGCGGCTGGCCACCAGGAAGAGTGAATGTGAGGACTGCCATGACCTTTGCGGCGTCCCCCATCCTCTCGAACTCTGTACCTGCCCATGAGTTCTCGTCATGGTTGGATGTGAACATGAGACGGAATGCATCTGCAGGCTGTCTCTCTGCATCCTTTGCCAGATACTCAAGAAGTTCAGGGATATTCTTCTCTCCGCGTGCGATGGCATTCATCATATGGTGAAGCTCCCATGAATATGATGAATTGAAGCCGGAAAGCGAGTGGAGAAGAGGCTCTTCACCTTCCGCGAGCATGTACATTTCAGGATAGTCGGCACGAAGTCCTGCGATGGTCTCCTTCCAGAACTCAAGCGGAACCTCACATGCCATGTCGCAACGGAAGCCGTCGATACCGCGCTCCATCCAGAAACGCATTGCATCCGCCATGCCCTTCCATACATCCTTGTTCTCGTAATTGAGGTTGGCTGTATCAGACCAGTCAGCTGTAAATGTAGTATTGCCTTCAGCATCACGCTCATACCACTCCGGAGCACGTTCAGTTGTCCATACTGCATCAGGAGAAGTGTGGTTCGCCACCCAGTCGATAACGACGCGTAGCCCGAGTCTGTGTGCCTCGGCCACGAAATTGTCGAAATCCTCGAGTGTACCGAATTCCGGATTGACAGCACAGTAATCCCTTACTGCATAATATGATCCGAGAGTTCCTTTTCTGCCATCCACTCCGATAGGATAAATCGGCATGAGCCATACGATATCTACGCCGAGTTCCGCAAGACGAGGAAGTTCCTGCTGCGCGGCAGCAAATGTTCCTTCCGGTGTGTACTGTCGTACATTCATTTCATATACGACCGAATTTTCAAGAGGCTGCTGCTGTGGGGCCGGTGCCTGTGTGCATGACAGTGCCATAAGCGCAGCGCAGATTGCAATGATTGTCTTCTTCATATCTTCTGTTATTGATTATTTTCTTTTTGAGATCCCCGATCAGGTCGGGGATGACGTACGGGCGTCATTGCCGGGAGAACCGGCAATCTACATCTCGGCAAGGATAGTGGCTGACGTAGCTCCGGCAGCGCAATACGAGCCTGAATATGCTCCTATACCATCGGCATCAGCCTTTCCGAGCTGTGCAAGGACCACATAATTTCCCTGCGGGATATCGATCTTCACATTCTTCTTTGATCCGTTGAGAAGGACAGTGAGTGACTTTGCAGAATCGATGCCCTCGAGACATGTGATACGGAATGCCACTACGCATGGATCATCCACCTCGATGAACTGGAGCTTCTCACGCACAAGATCAGCATCTCCCAGGCAGAAGCCAGGATGAGCATGACGGATGGCAGCCAGCGCCGCATAATAGTCCACAAGGTCCTTATACTTTGTCTTGTATGTCCAGTCGATTGCATTGATTGAATCCGGCTTGTTATAGCTGTTCTTCACTCCCTGCTTGTGACGATAGAGCTCTTCACCATTGAAGATGAACGGAATACCCTGGGATGTATAGACTGCAGTCTGCGCAAGCTTTACCATTGCAAGACGCTCTGCCTCTGTAGCTTCCGTAGCCTCTTCAAGACGGTCGCGGAGACAGTGGTCATCGTGACAGCTGACATAGCTGACATGCTGGAGAGGATTGTTTGTCCATCTCTCCACGCTGACCTGCGGATGCTCGACTCCACCTGCGATTCCGAACTCCACGTTTGCCTTGTTGCCTGCGACGCCATCCATGAAACCGGCATTTTCGCAGCCGAGAGGGCCACGTACCGCATCACGGATATTGTCACTGAATGCTCCCACCTTGTCAAGCATGTATGTGTTCGCCTTGAGAGCGATTTCCTCGGCAGGATATGCAGGAGCCGCAGCAGCCCAGCCTTCGCCATAGATGACCACGGCAGGATCGATCGCATGAAGACGCTCGCTGATCTCGTTCATTGTCTCAATGTCATGGATGGCCATGAGGTCAAAACGGAAACCGTCGATATGGTATTCCTTCATCCACCACTCGAGAGACTCGATCATATATTTGCGGAACATCTCCCTCTCCGATGCAGTCTCGTTGCCGCATCCAGAACCGTCAAAGAAGCTTCCATCCTCGCGCATGCGGTAGAAATAACCCGGCATGGTACGCTCGAAGCCTGTATTTGAGGCGTTTGTAGTATGATTGTACACGACATCAAGAATCACACGGAATCCAGCCTTGTGAAGAGACTGCACCATCTGCTTGAACTCCTTGATACGCACGACCGGATCATATGGATCAGTTGAGAACGAACCCTCGACAGCATTATAGTTGAGAGGCTCATAACCCCAGTTGTACTGATTGTCTTCGAGACGTGTCTCGTCGATGGTTGCGAAGTCTGTAGAAGGAAGGAGCTGGACATATGTAACTCCTATTTCCTTGAGATGGTCGAGACCTGTAGCCAGACCGTCCGGATTCTTTGTACCCTCCTCTGTAAGAGCAAGGAACTTTCCCTTATTGCTTACGCCTGATGTCTCATGAATAGAGAAATCCCTGTGCTGAAGCTCGTATACGATGATGTCAGAAGGCTTGATTTCAGGGCTCTTGTCTTCCGCCCATCCTTCAGGATCGGTCTCATCCCAATCGATGACAGCTCCCCGCATTCCGTTCACACCGACTGCCTTGGCAGCTATACCCTCTGTCTCTTCGAGCCATTTTCCATCTTTGCATACCTGGAAAGTATAGAATGCACCCTTGACATCCTCCTTGACCACAGCCTTCCAGAGGCCATCCTTGCCAAGCTTCATGTTCACGATCTTGAACGCCACCTCATCAGAAGCGGATTCATAAAGTCGGAGCTGCGCAGCCTCCGCATCGGGAGCCCACACCGCAAATTCAGTCTTGTCGCCCAGGTACACGCACTCCTCAAGAGGAGCAACAGGAACAACGATCGAACCGTCAGATGCACATGACACCATTGCGGCAGCAGCAACAGTACTCATCAGAATTGTTTTAAGTGTTATCTTCATATGTATAAATTATCGCTTTCTTACGAAAATACGGAATATTTCTTATATATTTTTATATATAAGACGAAAGGCTGAAAGATTTTGACGAACGGTAAGATTTCACTGACGAAGACAGGGAGAAAAAGTACAGGTCTTCCCTGCCGCCTGACAGAGAAGACCCGCGTTCCATGCTGGCGACAGTCCGGCTAATAGCCTGGGTTCTGGACCAATGCATTGTTGGTTGCCATTTCTGTCGCAGGGATCGGGAATATGGACTTGTAGTCAGGAAAAGCCTTTCCTGCATAAGAATCCCCTCCCTTGTATGGCCAGAGATATGCCGAAGAAGTATACAGTTCGTACCGTATGAGGTCAGTGCGCCTATGGGCTTCCCATAGCAGTTCCCTCGCCCTTTCCTCCACAAGATACGCTGTCGTCACTGCAGACGGAGCCTCCGCTCCGGACCTGTCGGCCAGTTCCACTAGCTTCGGAAGTGCCGTCGCTTCCACTCCCAGATTCATGCATGCCTCTGCATAGATGAGATAGATTTCACCCAGTCTGATCATCGGGAAATCGACATCAGAATAAGCCTTAACTGCAGACACCGGCAGAAAGGACTGATCCGTCTGATCATGGGGTATATTGTTGAACTTCAGGCATGACCATCCGTTCATGAAGGAATAGAGAGCACCTTCCATCGACTCGGAACGGTCCTTTATGTAGAATACCTGTCCACGCCTGTCAGCAATGTCGTATCGACCTGTCTGATAATCCTTACCCAGCACATCGAAATATCTTTCGACATATTCGTAGGGAACCCTCAGTCCGGCCCAGCCGTTTCTCTGGCCGTTGGGTCGCGACTGATCCGTAATGTCTGTCGATGCAAGCGAGGCACTCAACAGGTAGGATGTACCTCCATATGACTGCGTCTTTTCCGCATTGTATCCGACCGCCCACAGCATTTCGGCGCGAGCTTGTGGATTTTCCCCGTTATCTCCCCTGAAAAGAGCCTGATAATCAGGACATAGTGAATATCCCATCGTGAAGATCTCCTCACACACATTCTTTGCATCCTGCCATCTTTCCACACCTGTATACACTTCGGAATTCAGATACATCCTGGCAAGCAGTCCTGCAGCGGAGCCCTTGTCGGCACGGGGATAAAGGCTCCTCGGGGCAGGAAGCGCACTGTCCGCAGACATGAGAGAGACAAGTTCAGCCACACAGAAGTCATATATGTCCGTACGGGAGGCCTGCTGCGGGAAATATGTACCACCGAAAGGAGAGTCTTCAGTGGTGAAAGGCACGCTGCCGAAGCAGTCCAGAGCCATCCAGTAGAGATAGGCCCTTATGAACCTTGCTTCCGCTCTGAATCCCTGGATCCTTGATGCAAGATCGGGAGGAACTCCCCGGGAAGCAAGACGGTCCGGAGAAGTCTGGCGGAGATATTCATTGACGAATGCAATTCCTTGCAGGGCACGCACATACACGGCATACACCGCATCATTCTGCACTTCCGTCCATGTGTTGGTATTCAGATCACGCACCCAGGCATCATTCTCCCACGAGCATTTCGCCGCATCAGCTGTGGTTTCCTGGACAGACCAGAAGGCCCTTATCATTTCCGATGCACCGCCGTCCATCTGCTGAAGGTCTGTCAGGTCATTGGAGACGAACTGGAAATACAGTCTTCCGAGTCCGGAAAGATAGGCATCCTCATCAGCTCCGTATACATATTCGGAAATCGGCTCGGTCTTGTCAAGCGGCAGGGTATCGAGATCATTGACACAGGCTGTCGATAAGGCCGCAGCCAGCACCATTGTGTGTATATATCGTTTCATCGCTGTTTATTTTAAAAGTTTATGTTCAGGCGTAGCGAAAATGTGCGTGGCCGCGGCCATGTCGAGCCGTCAATTCCGTTTTCCGATATGACTTCAGGGTCTCCTCCGCTGTAACCTGTGAGCACAAAGACATTCTGTACTCCTGCTCCGACACGGATATCGGTCTCCCACCGTCCTATGCCTCGGAAAGTATATCCGAGATTCACATCGTCAAGACGGAGGAAGGAAGCATTTTCAAGAAAATAGTCAGAATACCATTGCTGTTCACTGTTCGGGGCCGTAAATCCAGTGGTCTTCACGACAGGAGCCTGATTCGGAAGAGCTCCGGAATTGAGGTCAAGGCTTGCTGTGGAATTGGCGGATGCAAAGTCATTGAAGACCCAGGTTCCTGCAGCTCCATGTCCGTTCATGCCGAAGTCCCAGTTTCCGATGGTCATCTTCATGCTGAAGCCATAATAGAACTTCGGCGAAACGCTCTTTCCGGTCATGTACCGGTCATTGCCAGTGATGGTACCGTCACCGTCCCTGTCCACGAATTCGTTCTGCAGAGGCTTTCCGTCTGTGCCATATTTCTGCTGATATGTGTAGTAGGTGTAAGGTGCATATCCCACCATCTGACGGCACAGATATCCTCCGGTTCCTTTAGACAAGGTTCCTGTCTCGATGTAATAGTTCCTGTCATCGGTAGGATTCAGCTTCGTGAACTTCGTTTCCTGGAATGTTCCGTTGAATCCAAGCTGAAGGCTCACGCCGGGTCTCTGTACCGGAATTCCGCTGACCGAGAACTCCACTCCCTTGTTACGGATGGATCCGATGTTGGTCATAAGCCTGTTTCCGAAACCGGATCCCATAGGGACCTGTACGGAATTCAGAAGGTCCTTTGTATCGCGTATGTATGCATCGATGCTTCCCGAGAGCCTGTCATTGAAAAAGCCGTAATCGATTCCGACATTGTATGTGAGAGTCGTTTCCCATCTTATGCCCGGATCATATGCCTGCGGAGTCAGAAGATTCACATAATTTCCTCCTCCCATATCATATGTCTTATACGGATCGTTCGACATTGAATACCTTGCAAGATGCACATAATTGCCTATTCCGTCCTGCTGGCCTGTCAGTCCTGCAGACAGACGCAGCTTGAGGGCCGATACCTGCTTCACTCCCTTCATGAAAGGCTCCTGCGCAATATTCCATGCAAAGGCTCCGGAAGGGAAGAAGCCCCACCTGTATGCCTTCGCGAACTTGCTGGAACCGTCCCCGCGGGCTGTAAACGTGAAGACATATCGTGAATCGATGGAATAGTTGGCTCTGCCATAGAATGACACCATATAGTTCTCGTTCCTGTACGTCAGGTAGCGCGAATCCACTGTCTCGCCCGGTTCAAGCTTGACCTCATCCGTTTCGTTGAAGTATGTTATGCTGCGGTTCGCCCAGTAGTTGTTCTGCCATGAATATCCCGCAAGGAGCTCGAGGTTATGCACGCCCCACTTCTCATTATAGGCCGCATATGCCTCGAAAACCTGGCTTCGGCTGAGGCTGACCCCCTTGGTATGCTGTCCGATACCAAGATTCTCCGTATCAGTATATGCCTGGAATGATCCCGGACGCACTCCGTTATAGGAATCCGTGGCGGTGATGTCAAGTCCCGCGCTAACATTGAAGCTCAAGGCTTCAAACCCATGCACCTTGTATCCGGCTGCAATACGGCCTATAAGGCGGGTCGACCTCGCATCGCTTATGTCATCATACAGCATCGAAAGCGGACTCGGGCCGACAAGGGTGTTGGGAGAGAATTCCCCTCCTCTGCCGTTTCCGTAATTCCAATAGCCGTTCGTAGTGGCATAATCGACCGAACCGTCCGGATTCCTCCAGTACGGATCAACTGTAGGGTTGTAAAAGGCCGCCTTCGACACTACGCCGCTGTCAGTATAATCCGAATATGAATATATTCCCTTCAGATTGAAATCCAAATTCAGGTGTCTGTCAAAGAAGTCCGGGGCAAGATTCACATCCATCGTACCTCTGTCATATGATGCCCCCTTCAGAGTTCCCTGCTGCCCGATATACGAAGCCGAGCCTCGGTAAGGCATCCTGTCATTCAGATTTCCGTATACACTCACATTATGTTCCGTAGCGAATGCCGTTCTGAATATCAGGTCCTGCCAGTCGGTCCTGGCGTTTCCCGCAAGTTCCTTTATACGATTCCCGACAGGTGTTCCGACAGGGTAAGTTTCCGAATAGAAGGCCATCAGCTCGTCTGCAGACATGACCGTTATGTTCGAAGCGGTCCGTTGAACGCTGACAGAACCGTTATATGCCACCTGTGGGGCTCCCCCTTTACCCTTTTTCGTCGTGATGAGGATGACTCCGTTTGAGGCACGCGATCCGTAGATAGCTGCAGATGACGCATCCTTTAGTACAGAGAAAGACTCGATATCATTAGGATTCAGGAGATCAAGCGGATTTGACATGGCACCTCCGGCTCCCTGGGCCACCGGAACTCCGTCTATCACTATCAAAGGATCATTCGACGCATTCAGCGAGGCAGAACCTCTGATTCTGATGCGGGAGCCTGATCCCGGTCCGCCGTCTCCCGGAGTCACGAGAAGGCCCGCAACCTTTCCTTTAAGCATGTCCTGCGTATTGACCACTGCTCCTCTGTTGATTTCTTCAGCCTTGATTGCCGAAACCGAACCGGTCACATCATCTTTCCTGACGGTTCCGTAACCTATGACAACCACCTCACTCAGATGTTCGGCATCCTCCTTCAAGACAATGGTTCCAGGCAGGGCCGCCGCCTCGTAAACCTGGGTCACATATCCGATGCAGCTGATCTCAACCATATCCGAAGGTCCGGACACAGAAAGCGAAAACCCTCCGTCCGGGCCAGTTGAAGTACCGTTGGATGTGCCTTGCTCCACTACCGCAGCTCCGACCACCGGACCATAGCTGTCCGTCACAGTACCCGATATCCCATACCCTCCTTGAGCGGAGAGGGCTATGCCGCCTGCCAAAAGAAGCACCAGCGACACATATATTTTTCTAATCATGTCCATATAAGCCCATTTTATAACTATTCAAAATTACATATGGGCCTGGACAAACAATCCTCAGACCAAAGGCAGACAAAACCCGGAAATACTGCAAAAGAGCGGGTGGCTGAAAAGTCTACGACTGATCAGCCACCCGCTCATAATATCACGACACATCTTCAGATGTCAATCCTACAGATCCACCAGGAGCCTGAACTCACCCTGCTTGAGGGTTATGTTTCCTGAAACAGAGCCGCCGTTGATATAGTCAGTCCATGTGCCAGAAGGTACAGTATAGCTGGTTGATGTCTTGCCGAAGTTTCCTACCACATGGAAAGCCTTTCCGTCCACCTTACATGTGATCTTCTTGAGTGTTCCGGTAGGAGTCCACTGGAAAGACGCATCACTGTCGAAGAAGCGAGGGTTCTCACTACGGAACTTCAGAAGCACGGCATATGTATCATAAAGGGCCTTGCGGGCAGGCACAGCCATGTACTGGTCTGTCACGACAGGCTTTTCTCCTGTACGGCCGTTATGCTCGATTGTATAGTCATATCCGATTTCACCGAACTGCCATATCATCTTCGGACCCGGTACTGTGAGGAAGAATGCTGCAGAAGCACCTGCACGGCGCATTGCCACAGTAAGCGCATCCTCATTTTCACCGGAAGATGCAGCAGGATCAGCAGGACGGCTGCCGGCATTCATGACCCATACGGTTTCTGTCTCGAGGCTGAAATAAATATCATATGTACCAGCAGCAGGAACATACATATCCTTGGATGAACTGCCGTTTGTCATTGCATATCCCTGACCTACGGTAAGCTTATAATTGTTTGTTGCCGCACCATAGTTGTACGCATCGTTCCACTCTCCAGCCTTACGGATCTTGAAACGGTCATTTGCAGTAACTGTCACATTCTTCAAGGAGTAGAATACGCCATCCTTGCTCATCACCTTATCATTGTTCCAATTATCTCCGAGGCCTATCACTCCCCATGTAACCGAAGAGGCGTCAGCAGCTGTACCATAGCAGAGGCGCTCCTCGTCGTGGCTCTCCATATAACCTACGAAGCCGCCGAACGGAGAAGTAGAATACATGTTGGTAAAGTTGCCCGTACCACCTGTCACAGCAGAGCGATATTCAGAATTCACATTTCTCCAAAGCTGCATTCCGTGCTCAGCAAGGACCTTCTCCTCATCCCAGTCAGAAAGATGCTCAAATATCACAACCGCATTATCATTTACTGACCAGATATGATCCGCATATCCCTTGAGGATGTTGACACGGCTCTGATCGTAATGTCCCCACTGTGCAACATTACCATTGTCTCCGCCAGAGTCTGTCTGGGTGAATCCCTTTGTAAGGTCAAACCTGAATCCGTCAACATCGTACTCGGTAAGGAGGTACTCGAGACTGCGCTTTACATGCTCCTTCACCATAGGATTCTCATGATTCATGTCATGGAATACATTGTATGGATGCTTGGCGTACTCGTTGAACCATGGATTGTTTGCAGCAGTCCTGTCACCGTTCCACCAGAGCTTAGCCCACGGATGGGATCCCGATGCATGGTTGTATACCACGTCGATGATAACTGCCATACCACGTGCATGACACTCGTCGATGAATGCCTTATACTCTTCACGAGTTCCATAGAACTTATCGAGGGCGAACCAGTGATTAGGGTTATAACCCCAGCTGAGATTGCCGTCAAACTCCTGAATCGGCATGAGCTGTACCGCATTTACACCGAGGTTCGCGATATAATCAAGCTGGGTCATCGCACCTGCTATGTTCTGTGTCGTTGTGAAGTCACGGAAAAGCATCTCATAGATAACAAGATCATTCTTATCTTCAATCCTGAAGCTCTTGTGCTGCCAAGCGTATGCCGGTCTGTTGATCTGGAACGCAGAAACGAGTTGCTTAGCACCTGACGGGAATGCCGGGACACCAGGAATATACTGGTCGTTCCACTGATCATAAACCACCTCTGTATATGGATCGCTGAGGTAGATGTCGCTTGAACCGTCACCGATGCGATACTGGAAACGGTACTCCTTGTCTGCATCGAAACCGTCAAGAGTGATCCACCAGCTGGTCTTGTCATCATCCCAGCGCATCGCTCCATCAGAGTTGCGTTTCCACTCGTTCCAATCACCCACGATATAGCAGTAATCATGTCTGTTTCCTGCTGTGTCGTTGTCATAAACCACAAAAGTCACCGAACCGTCCGCATTATAATTGATGCCGTCCTTGGCGCCTTCCGGAAGAGGTTCCTCAACGATAGGATCCGGCACGAACACCTCTGTCTGGTATTTCTCGTCTATCACAGAGTTGAACTGGTCCTTATCGTGGCTCTTTGTATTTCCATCGGCTGACCTGACGATGATCGCCAGCTTCTCCACCGGAGTTGTGTCGCTGCCAAAGAACTCGCGTATAGTAGGGGTCAGTTCAAGTTCCCATGAATTATCTGACACCTTCTTGAAATGACATTTCTCTATATTCTGATCCCAATTTGCAGGCACAAACATCCATTCACCATCAACAACAATTCCAAGATGGGCATACAATTCACCCTTATGATTATAGAGTTTATTGGAAGATGAAGGAGTGAAGAGTATCTTGCAAGGCTCATCAGCATTTGGCAGAACAGGATCCAGGGTTATGCCTGAAGACAGGTCAGGCTTGACGGCAGGCTGTTCTGGTTCCGGTTTTTCCGGCACTTCAGGTGTAGGGGTTGTTGAGCCTTCAACAAACGGTGGTTCACAGGCGGCCAACATGAAGGCCATCACCACTGGAAAAATAATTGAAAATATACGTTTCATTGTTCGCATGGAATTGGCAGATGGAGAAGCTGTCAGGCTTCTCCATCCGAAAATTATTTAGCTACACATGTGTATGTAGGTACACTGCCGTGAGCCATGTCAAGAGTGACAACATACGTACCTGCAGTCTCAATCTTGATATTAGAACCATCATGAGCAAGAGCGTCAGCAGATCCTCCGAGGTTGTATCCCCAGTCACCGTTGAAACGGAACTTCCACTCATCACCTGCAGCAAATGTCTGTTCTACAGTATATGTGAGTGTTTCCGAATTGAAGGTCATCTCAACATCAGATCCCCAGCCTGATCCTGCGAATGAACCGATGATGCCGACCTTTGTGAGAGGAGTAGCGACAGCGGTCATATTGATGATATCCACATTCCAGAAATATGTACCGTTTGCGATGTTGCAGTTCTCTCCACCGCCCTCATTAAGGCTATAAGTGAAACCGTCCACAGATGTCTGACCGATCCATACAGATCCGTTCTTCACGAACTTGAAGCCATATGGAGCGTCATACATTGTGATATAACCGCGATAAAGACCCTTTGAGCTATCATAAAGATTTACTCTCATATCGTCTGTACCGTTCCAGCCATGACCGGAATAGTCACCCGCAACCACGAGATAATCAGGCATGTTAACGTCAACAGCGTTGATTGACAAGTCTGAAGTCGCAGCGTTAAGAATCACCATGTAGGTTGCATCGTTCTTTGCGAATGTGATGTTGCCACCGCCGAACTCAAGAGCATCCATGTCTGTACCGAATGAGTATGTCCAGTCAGAGTTGAAACGAACCTTGAATTCAGTACCCTTTGAAATAGCGATTTCCTCATCTGCAGTCCAAGACTTGGTATCGGCATTGTAAGTCATCTTGAGACCCTTGCCCCAACCTGCATAATCGCCGGTGAATCCACCTATGAGCTCGAGATACTCAAGCTGAATCATATCAAGGGTGTTGAACTTCTTATTTAGCTTCACATAATAGAAGCCTGAAGGAACCTTGATATTGTCAGAAGCTGGGGTCTTGGCTGTTGCGGCAGCATAGTTACCACCATAAGTTGTAACTGTAACATCACTGAAGCCGAAGTCTCCGCCATTATCCCATGAATCTGTAGGACAGAACTTGAATTCGACATCCGCGCCGTCTGCTGTAGTAAGATCCACGAAGCCCTGGTAGAGGCCCTTGACCTTGCTTGAAACCTTGAGGACAGCAGCTGTAGCAGGAGACCAGCTCTGGTATGAACCAGGCATATAGTACTGCTCAGAGAATGTAGCGACATAAGTTGTAATCTTTACAGTCACAGCATTTGAAGGCACTCCATCCGGAATTGTAGGGCAGCATGCATACACATAGAAGTTAACCTCTACCTCAGCATCCTCAGCACCACCGGCAGCGATGACTGCTTCGTTAAGCGCGTCCACTGTTGTAGAATATGCCATGTCATAGCCACCTTCTGAAAGCACATTCTCCTCGCCTGCACCGACCTTCAAAGTAACCTTGTAAGTCACATCCTCGCCATAGACGAGTCTTGGTTCAGTCCAGTTAAGAAGATCAAGGTTACCTGATGGGTTATCCTTGTCGAGTACCACCTCTGCAATCTCAGCGGAAAGTACTGAAGGGACTGCATCATCATATACATAAACCTTGAATGAAAGAGGATCAGATGCGTACACCTCACCTGCTGCATCAGTGATTTCAACGCGTGCTGACACCGCATGAGTCGAGTTCTGCTCAAGCTCGAAGTTCTCCTTCATGAAAGTTCTGAAGTCAGTCTTCGAGAGAGTAAAATAAGTATTTACAACATCATTTGCAAGAAGAGCATCTGTCTCACCTACAGTGATGTACAGATCATACACATAAGCCTCTGCGTCGATGAAGCGTGCCTTCTCCCAAGCGAAGGTCACATCCTCGCCTACAGTAGCTGTAGTGATAAGAATGTCATTGTGTGCTGACATTACCGGTGCTACCGGTGCAGTTGAGAAGGTGTCCTCTGGTACGATGGTACAAGAAGCCACGGCAAATACAGCTGCAACAGAAGCAAATATGTTTCTAATTAATTTCATAGTCCGTCACTTTTTACTGTTTCACGTACTCGATAACAAGTGGAGTTCTGTTAGTGTGGAGTCTTACGACATAGTCACCTGCTGCAGGTGACGGGATATCGCTGCCGCCCTGAACGAGCTCGAAGCCACCCTCAATATCTGAAGAAGCTACAGGGCTGCCATACTTGTGGTCCCAGCTATTGTTAAGACGTACAAGCCATCCGCTTGAACCGTCGAATGAAATTACCGGAGACTCCCATACGTTATCAGTTGCATTGTATGTGAATGAAGGCTCATCATCAGCCCATCCGTTGAAGCCACCGATAAGGCCGACCTTGGTAACTGTCTCCTTGTACACTTCCTTTTTCTTTGTGTCGATAGTAAGCCATATGATAGGTTCATCTGCTGTTACAGAGAAGTTTCCGTCACCGTTCTCAGGATCAGCAACTGTCCAGCCTACAGGTTTGTAGCCATCGTTCATACCTACCCAGTTCTTACCTTCGTCAACCACCTTGAAGTAGTATGGAGTCTCATCAGGATTAGATACGTCAACGAGGAACTTGTACTGGCTTGTACCAGCAGCATACTCCCAGATCATAGTACCCAACTGATTCCAACCCTGATACTTACCAGGGAGCCAGATATTCTTCTTGGCTGGAAGGTATGTGAATACAGAGAATGAGATGTTGTTTGAAACAAGCTTCGCAGTTCCGACTGTTCCGCTGATGACAGCCTCGACATAAGCATCGATGCTCACATTCTCATTTTTTACTCCTCCGAGGTCGTTTACGACCACACCTACGAGATCACCCTTAGCGATCGAAAGGTTGTTTGAATATGACTGACCGATGAGGGCTGTTGCCTCACCCTTCTTTGCATATACAGAGTACTGGACCTGTGTGCTTGCGCCGAAGTCTGCAGCACTCCAGGTAAAGGTCACCTGCTCTACGTTCGATGTATTTGCATCTGACACGATATCGGCAACTTCAGAAAGAACAGGAGACACAAAGTCATCCGCTTCTGCAATTCTAGGCCTCTCGATGTCCAATGTGCACGAAGCCATCAGAGCAGAAACAGCCAATACCGCAAGATATCTTAATGTTTTCATATTATTGTCTTTTTATTAGTAACCGATATTCTGAGTCAAGTTGCTGTTAGCACTGAGGTCGCTCTGTACAATCGGATAGATTGTGCGGAACTCCGGAATAGAAACCTTACCGTTGAGGATACCGCCCTTGTATGTCCAAGGGTAGTTCATTGAGGTGAAATAGCCGTAACGGATAAGGTCTACACGACGGTGACCCTCCCACATGAATTCTCTTGCTCTCTCATCGAGGAGCCAGTCAAGTGTGAGGTCAGACGGCATACCTACGCCAGCACGGTCACGGAGAGCCTTGACATATGAAACAGCCTTTGTATCCTTGACGCTGCCGCCATTGATACGAGCGTCTGCCTCTGCATAGTTGAGGTACATCTCAGCAAGACGGAAGATAGGCATGTCTGCAGAAGAGAGCTTATTGTCTCCACCGCCACTTACACCTTGTGCGAAAGTATTGTCTGCGTTAAGACCGCAATATTTCCAGCAGAGCCAGCCTGTAGTCATGGCAGAGAGGTCAAATGTCTCCTTGCAACCAAGATTAGTGAAGAATGCACGCTTGTCGCTTCTTTCTCTGTCATAACCGAAAGTGTTGTCTGGATTTCCCCACTCTACTCCTGAAAGCTGGAAACGCTCGACATAATCAGCAGGAACATGATAACCGGCCCAGTTCTCGAAGTTGACCTTCTCAAGACCGAAGTGCTGACCGATAGCTACGTTAGCATCCTCATTGAGAGAAGCAGACACGAAAGTTGTTGTACCACCCCAGCTCTGAACAGAAACTCTGTCATAAGCAATTGCAAATATAAACTCGTTTGCAGAACCGTTTGTCGTGTTATCCTGACGGAAAAGATCTGCATATGTTCCCTGAAGCTTATAGCCCATGTCGATTACCTTCTGAGAAGCATCCTTGGCATCCTGCCATCTTGCAGTTCCTGTATAAACCTCTGCATTGAGGTACATACGGCTGAGAAGCGCCCATACTGATCCCTTTGTCGGACGTGGATATCCTACCTCACCCTTCTTTGGCATAGCGCTTTCGTCAGAAGCAAGGTCAAGAAGCTCGGTCTCAAGCCAAGAGAAGAGATCTGCACGCTTAATCTGTGCTGGGTTAGCTCCACCAATGTTCTGAGGTGTAGGGAAAGGAGGATTTCCGAACTCGTCCATAAGCACATAGAAGAACATAGCTCTGTGGAAACGCGCCTCTGCTCTGTAACCACGAACAGTCTCGATAAGATGACTCTGACCACGGGCCTCAAGCTTCGCGTCCTCAGTCTGGAGGAGATACTCGTTAACGAGTGCGATAGCCTTCACGGCACGTGTGTAAACCGCTGTCATAGCATCGTTCACACCGTCACCCCAAGAGTCTGTCTGAAGGGCAGAAATATATGAGTCACCCCATACGCACTTCAATGCGTCGCAAGGCATCTCGTTGAGGTTGAACCACTGTCTGAGGAATTCAGACTGTCCTGAATCTGAGAAGCCGAGGTCGTTAGAACCCGGATCATCCTGGCCTACCATCATATAATATCCGTTGATATACGCAAGGGAGTGAAGATAGCTGGCCTCATTCTCGTATGCGTTCTCTGAAGTAAAGTCAGTCTTGTTGAGAGGAACGGTATTGAGGTCCTGCAAGCAAGAGCAGAGCACAAGAGCGAGAGAGAGAATAAGTATTTTGTTGAAAATTTTCATTTTATATTTCCTCCTTCTTAGAATGTGATGTTAAGACGAAGAGTAAAGAGACGTGGACGTGGGTAAACTGTTGTATCCACACCGCTCACATTACCGATTTCAGGGTCAAGACCTGAATACTTGGTGAAAGTGCATACATTCTGTACAGAACCTGCAAGACGCATCTTGAGATTGTTCTTAAGATCGAATGTGTATCCGAGGTTGATGTCATCGATCTTGAAGAATGTAGCATCCTCGATCCAGAGGTCAGAATACTTCTGATCCTCAGAGTTAGACGCATGCCATCCCTCAATAAGCCAAGTGTTACTGAGGTTGTTGATATAACCTTTGGTATAGTCATCACTGTAAGATGATGAGTATCCCATCGCATTCTTGTTCACGAGTTCTGCACCGATCGCACCGTGTCCGTTGATACCAAAATCCCAGTTCTTGTATCTTACCTGAGTGTTGATACCATAGTATGCCCAAGGTGTAGGGCTGCAACCTGTAAGATAACGGTCCTCTGTATTTACAAGGCCATCACCGTTACGGTCTACAAGAGCATTCTGGATAGGCTTTCCAGCCTCATCATAAAGCTGCTGGTAGAAGTAGTATGTATATGGAGCGTAACCTGCGCGGTGGAGTGAAGAGAAACCAACGTTCGAACCCATTGACGTACCTGTCTCGACACCAAGATAAGTCTCGTCATCGTTAGTAAGCTTGGTGATCTTCACATCCTGGAATGTGATGTTACCACCGATTTCCCAATGCCAGTCCTGAGTCTCTACAGGGATGAAGTTCGCTGAAAGCTCGATACCCTTGTTGAGCATGTTACCGATGTTCGAGATAACTTCCTTACCGAAGTTCGAACCGAGTGGAATAGAGATGTTGTTGAGGAGATCATATGTGTTGCGGTAGTAAGCCTCAACTGTACCAGTGATGCGGTCATCGAAGAAGCCGAAATCTACACCGATGTTGTAGGTCTCTGTAGTCTCCCACTTGATGTTAGGATTGTATGCGAGTGGCGAAAGGGCATTGTATCCATAGCCATCACCCATCGGGTACTGCATGGTATTGGACTCAGACTGATAGTATCTTGCGATATAAGGGTAGTAATCGTCTCCGATATCCTGCTGGCCTGTACGTCCCCAACCGAGACGGAACTTCATCTGAGATACCTTGTCGTTATCCTTGAGGAAGTCCTCGTTTGCGATGTTCCAAGCGAAGGCTGCTGATGGGAAGAAGCCCCAACGGTTCTTTGGAGAGAAACGGCTGGATGCGTCAGCACGGGCTGTGAATGTGAAGAGATACTTCGACGCGTAGCTATAGTTGAGACGGCCGAAGAATGACACGAGATAGTACTCCTTGGCATTGGTAGGAGCCTGGTAGTAAAGTTCAGTACGATTGTTATTGTAGAACTGCTTTGAGTCGTATCTCACATAGTTGTGCTGCCATGAGTAACCAGCCATCGCATTGAAATTGTGCTTCTGTGCAAATGTCTCGTTATAATCAAGATATGCCTCGAGAAGGGTATTCTTGTTATAGTTCATGTAGGTGTTGTAATAATCCTTTGAACCTGAACGGAGAGATCCGATGGTACCTATACCGTTATAGTTGGTACCCTCTGTTTTCGCCATATCCATACCGAGGTTCACATTTGCTCTCAAAGACTCAAGACCATGGAACTTATAGTCGAGCTGGATGTTTCCGATTCCACGGAAAGTATGAGCGAAATCAACCCAGTCATAAGTTGACGAAAGAGGATTGACGCTTGCCATTGTATTGGCAGAACCTGCTGTAAGCCAGTTCCAATATCCGTTTGAAACTACTGAATTATCAACATTACCATCAGCATCTGTGAAATATACAGGCTTTGTAGGGTCGAATGCAAGTGCTGAACCTACAGGGTTTGAACCCCAGTTTGTGTGCTGGTATACACCCTTTGCATTTACATTCACAGAGAGGTGATTGTCAAAGAATTTAGGTGAGAGGCTCACGTCAATGTTAGATCTCTGGTTGTCACCCACCTTGAACTGTGCCTGGTCGAGATTGTATCCGAGGCTGACACGGAAAGGAATGATTCCACCTGAATAGAGACTCATGTTGTGGTCAGTGTTGAGTGCTACGCGGTAAATCTCCTTCTGCCAGTCAGTGTCATAGATCACGCCGTCAACTCCAAGAAGACCCGCAGAATCAGGACGATACTGCTGAATGTACTCTGCGAACTGAGTACCGCTCATCATGTCGATCTCACCTGACTTGAATTTGGCCGAAGCACTTCCGCTGTATCCGAAGTGAAGGCCTTTGCCCTTACCCTTCTTGGTTGTGATGATGATGACACCGTTAGATGCACGTGAACCGTAGATTGCAGTTGCAGAAGCATCCTTGAGCACTGAATATGACTCGATATCGTTAGGGTTTACTGTCGCGAGAGGGTCACCCATACCTGCACCGGCCTCTTTGGTGACAGGAACGCCGTCGATCACGATAAGAGGGTCATTGGACGCTGTCAGGGAAGCTGCGCCACGGATACGGATTGTGGCACCCGCACCTGGCTGTCCTGAGGCAGGGGTGATATTAAGACCCGATACCTTACCCACGAGCATCGATGAAGGAGAAGTGACTGCACCTCGGTTGACATCCTCTGCCTGGATAGCAGCTACCGAACCTGTCATGTCTTCCTTCTTTACAGAACCGTAACCGATGACTACTACCTCATCAAGGAATGTGGTATCCTCAGAGAGAGTCACGATCTTTGGAAGCTGTGAAGCCACGAAAGTCTGTGTTGCATAACCGATGCAGCTGATCTCTACAACGGCATTTGCGCTAGAAACAGAAAGGACATAGTCGCCGTCGAGACCGGTCGAGGCACCGTTAGCAGTGCCCTGCTCGATCACGGTTGCACCGATGATCGGACCGATTGCATCAACAACTACACCCTTCACCTCGTATCCGCCCTGGGCGAATACAGATGCGCCCATAATGCATGAAAGCAAGAATGATGCGCATAGTGTCATGATTCTATTCATAAAGAATTTTGTTTGGTTAGTAGATTGTTTATGTTAATACTTGATTGTATTTCAAATTGTTATGCCTTCTTGCCATCCTTCACGAAACGTACGGCAACAGCTCCGAGAACGAGAAGGACTGCCGCAACAAGGAACATGCTTACCTGCGCACCTCCTACAAGCTTGAGGACAAGGCCGCCACATGCAGCTGCAGCGATCTGCGGAAGGCATATAGTACCGTTGAAGAGGCCGAGATATGTTCCGATATGGCTGCCTGAAAGCGAATTGGTAAGAAGGGTGAAAGGAATTGCGAGCATCGCAGCCCATGCAGCTCCGATAAGGAGGAATGAGCCGACAAGCAGATACTGGTCATGGATGAAGAACACCGAAGCGAAGCCTGCAGCTCCGACAAGGAGGCTCACGGCATATGCCACCCTGATGTTCCTGAACTTCGGGATAAGCAACGCCCAGAGCATAGCTCCTACAGCCTGCACGGCAAAGAGTACTCCGACCCAGTTTCCGGCAGTCTGATAGCCCTCTGAAGCCACATCTGTAGTATCCCATACGGTTTCTGCAATCGCACCGTTAGTATAAGTCCACATATAGAGAAAGGCCGCCCAGCAGAAGAACTGCACCAGACCCACGGTCCAGAATGTCTGTGGGGCATTCTTCAGGAGGGTGAACATTCCCGGAGCCTTCTCCTCCTTCTTGTCCGGATCTATGCCATGGAACTCGGCATATTCCTTCGGAGGCATCTCCTTCACCTTGAAAGTAGTGAAGAGGACGCAGAGGATGAGGATGGCCGCACCGATGTAGAATGCATATTTCACTGTATCTGGAACCTGTCCTTCCGGAGCGACATTGGCGATTCCGATCCATGCGAAGAGTATCGGGAAGATGTAGCCCATGAGGCTTCCTGCATTGCAGAGGAAGCTCTGGATAGAATAGGCCTGTGCCTTCTGATTCTCACCGACCATATCACCCACAAGCATCTTGAACGGCTGCATGGCAACATTGATCGAAGTGTCGAGGAACATGAGGGAGATCAGTCCGAAGATCATGGCTCCGCTGACTGCAAGACCGAAGTTTCCGGCATTAGGAAGCATGCACATCACAAGGATGGCGATTATCGATCCAAGGAAAAGATACGGGATACGCCTTCCCAGACGTGTCCATGTCTTGTCGCTGTATTTTCCTACGAGGGGCTGGACAAGAAGGCCCATGAGAGGAGGGAGAATCCAGAAGAAGCTGAGGCTGTGAGGGTCAGCTCCCAAAGTCGCAAAGATGCGGCTGATATTGGCACTCTGAAGGGAATACGCTATCTGGACACCGAAGAATCCGAAGCTGATGTTCCACATCTGCCAGAAAGTAAGTTTCGTTTTCTGCATTTTAGAGCGTTTTTGGTTACTGTTTCAAAGTGTATTAAAAGTCTGCTAAAATAATCATTATATATAATAAGGACGAATGTCCGTTGACGAATTGCCGGAAGTTTCAGACGAACTGCGCGATTTTCATGACGAACAAATGACAAAAATTGCAGAATAAGCCTAAAATATCTATATTCGGACATTGTTTTTGAAACATATGGCATCAATACGTAATATCAAGGTATCCTGGGTCATCCACATATTCGCCTTTCTGCACGCTGCAACAGCTTTCGGATGCAGGCATGCCGGATTTGAAGACGAACTTCTCCTGACCATCCTCACAATGACGATGGCACTTATAATCTGTCTGAAGAAGACTCTCAGGATAGAGTTCACTGCGGCTGTCATAATCATCGTCAACATAATCGGCTATTTCATGGGTAACCTGGGAGCTGAATTCTTTCTGAAACTGGTTCCCTCACAAATTGCCGCCCATGCACTGTCAACCTTCCTGACAACGGAGATTTTAGGATGGGGCATAGTCGCTATCACAAAGATCTTCCAGTCATGGAAAACAACACGTGAAACCACGACGGACTCGCCTTATATGTCATGGCTCATATTGGCCATGGGAGGTGTATTCATCCTGCGTCTGGGCATAATATTCCTGTTTTCCACAGATCCCTTTTCCAGCGGAAGCGCCATCGAAATATCCGGCAAGATATTCTCGAATTCATTCTCACTCATAATCCTTATATGCCTCAACATTCTGTATGTCAGATATACGGCATCCTTCAGAAAGAAATCATATTATATCAGGACGCTGGTACTCATCGGTTTCATAATTGCGGCTTCCCTGGTGGAAACCGTCATGGCCGGACTGATGCTTACATTGGGAAACAGGAGCAATTTCATTGAAGAGTTTCCCGTACTTTTCTCCTGCTCACTTCTTGCTGAAGTCACTGTATACTGCATTGTCTTCATGGTAAACTATGCCGTAACAGCCCGGAACGAAATGCATGAAGAACGTGAAAAGGCAAATACCGCCCAGTACCGTTACATAAAGCTCAAGCATCAGGTAAATCCCCACTTCCTGTTCAATTCCCTGAACATCCTGGACTGCCTCATCTGCGAGGAACAGACAGACAGGGCCAGCAGCTACACACACAAGCTTGCGGGAGTCTACAGATACATGCTTAAAAGCGAGGAGGAAATGATCGTATCCCTGCATGACGAGCTGGTATTCACTGATCTGTATGTGGACCTTCTTAAGGAACGATTCCCTAAAGGATTCGTTGTAGAGACTGATGTTCCGGAAAGCTTCATGGCAAGATATGTGCTCCCGTGTTCAATACAGCTGCTGCTGGAGAATGCGATAAAACACAACACGGTAGACGAGGGCAATCCTCTGAAAATCAGCATCTACATTCAGGACGACAGCATAATAGTGCGGAACAATGTAGTGCCGAAGCTGACCAAGGTACCGTCTACAGGACTCGGTCAGAAATACATCAGGCAGATGTATCTCGACCTGACGGGAAAACAGATAGGAATAGAAAGTACTGACCAGATTTATAAAGTAACCTTACCACTGATATAACGATATGAATGTCTTTATTGTTGAAGATGAGCTGATGGCTCAGAAGAGCCTCATGCGCGTACTTGCGCAGAATTTCACTGACATGGACATAGCCGGCTGCGCCACATCAGTAAAGGGAGCCGTGGAATGGCTCAACACACCCGGCAACAGTGCCGACATAATATTCATGGATGTGGAACTGGCTGACGGAAAATGCTTCGAGATATTCCGCCAGACCGAAATCAAGGCCAAAGTCATAATGACTACGGCATATGACAGCTATGCACTTAAGGCTTTCGAAGCAGGCAGCATCGACTATCTGCTCAAGCCTATCGACCCGGCAGCATTGAAAAGAGCGGTGGCACGATGCAGGATGAGCGGAGGCACTATCGACGTGCAGGCCCTGCTCAAGGCAATGGACATGACGGGAGGAACACGCAGAAAGGAATACAAGGAAAGATATATCATCCGTTTCAACGACCGTATCGTACCTCTGGCAACTGCAGACATAGCCTATATCTATTCCGAGGAGAAGAACAACTATCTGGTGACATTCGACGACCAGCGATACATAATAGACTCTTCACTCGACGTGATATCTGAAGAACTCGACCCAGTATCGTTCTTCCGTATCTCACGCAGCTGCATAGTGGCCATAAAAGCCATCAAAAGCATAGTGAAGCAGGCAGGAGGAAGGCTTCGCATAATGGCAGATCCGGAGTCATCATTTGAAATGACAGTAAGCCGTTCCCGTGTGGATGACTTCATGACATGGCTGGAGAAATAGCCTGACACTTAATGCAATACCGCCTGTTCCGGAATCCGGAACAGGCGGTATTCATATCACTACAGATGCATGAATCAGCATCTTCCGCTTGCTGCGATCATTTCAGCCAGCGTCTCATTGAACTCCCTGGCATCTGCAAGCTGCTCGAGAGTCAGATGCATACGATAGCGCCAGTAATGGCGTGAGTTTGCAGGGACATTGATTCTTTCAGAATTAGGATCCTCGCGACGAAGCAGCTCATCCATTGAAAGCCAGTCCTGAAGCGGAAGGATTGTCAGCATTGCAGGAGACCACACATGCTGCTCAAGAATCTGACGGCAGATCCAAGGTTCACAGAAGAGAGGTGCATCACCATGATTGTTCAGGATCATATGCCAGAAATCATTTGTAACCTTACGGTCCTCCTCCCACCATGCACGGATAGGATTCATATCATGAGTCGAAGTCGTGCAGACAGAAAGGTACGGATAGTTTGCAGGATGAGCGAATGTCTCCTCTACAGACTTCGGCATGCGCTGGATCTCAAGCGAAAGGATGCGGAGATCCGACATCACCTGCGGTACTGTCGCCGGAATCATTCCGAGGTCTTCACCGCACGCAAGCATTCCGGTAGAATCAAGGAGTGCTGGAAGCTTCTGCATAGCCTTGTCTTTCCAGAACTCATTGTTTCTGCGATAGAAGAAGTCATCATAGAGACGGTCAAATGACGCGCGACGATATGCATCAAGTACATAATACGACTGTGTCTGCTTTGCTCCGATCTTCGGATGATAATATCCTTCCTGACGAGGGTCCTGGAGGAAAAGGTCAAAATCGTTGACATCAAATCCCTGTGCCTGGAGTTCATGGGCAGGGAATGGAAGTGCAGGGTTGAAATAACCGTTCAGACCGCTCTTCGTCCAGAGCGGAATCTCCCAGATACGGAAGAATCCGAGGATGTGGTCGATACGGAATGCATCGAAATATTCCGACATCTTCGCAAGGCGTGATTTCCACCATGCATATCCGTCTTCCGCCATCTTCTCCCAGTTATATGTAGGGAAGCCCCAGTTCTGTCCGTCTGCAGAGAATGCATCAGGTGGTGCTCCAGCCTGTGAATCCATATGGAAGAGTTCAGGATAAAGCCATGCATCAACACTTGTACGGCTGATACCGATAGGAAGGTCACCCTTGAACACGACTCCCTTCGAATGAGCATATGCACACACCTCAGAGAGCTGAAGGTCAAGGTGATACTGTACGAAGCACCAGAAGTCCACATCGGCCTTGTGCTCCTCACAGAACGCAGCAACCTTCTTCTTGTTATATTTCGCATATCCCTTCCACTGTGAGAAGTCAGGGGTTCCGTTGATGTCACGAAGCACGCAGAATGCGGCATATGGAAGAAGCCAGTGGCTGTTCTTCTCAACGAATGCCTTGTAGTCCTTCTTTGCGGAAAGTTTCCTGAATGTCTTGTCAAAAGCCTGGCGAAGGAGAAGGAGCTTCGTTCCGTTCACCTTTTCGTAATCGATCTGGTCAAGGGCATTCAGTTCAGCCTGAAGGGCCTTGTACTCATCGTCAACCTCGACACCTACAGCCGGCAGATGCAGGAACTGCGGATGGAGGGCGAATGTCGAATTCGGATTGTACGGATATGAGTCCTCCCATGTATTGAACATCGTAGTGTCATTGATAGGAAGAAGCTGAAGTATGCTCTGACCTGTAGATGCAGCCCAGTCCACCATTTTCTTCAGATCGTAGAACTCGCCTACTCCGAAATCGTCTTCACTGCGGAGAGCAAATACCGGGATAGCTGTACCGGCACCTTTCCAGTCTCTGCCTGCAAATCTCACCTGAAGATCAGACTGCACCACAAACTGGTCGTTTTCAGGAACTTCCACAAACCATCTGTCAGAGCCTTCCTCCCATGCTACAGGAGCAAGAGTCTCCTTGTCAGCAATGAGAACCTTATATGCGAAAGGCTCGCTCACATTGAGGGCCAATGTCCAGTAAGGGAACTGCGATCCGTCGAAAGGCACCACCTTGTTCCAGTTCTTCAATGCTTTTCCGCTGCCTGCAATTGCAAGTACTTCATTAGGACGGAGAGCAGGTGCTGCAACCTGGATAAGCACATTTGCGCCCTTCGGAGCCTTCTTTGCCTTTTCCGCCTTTCTTCCGAAAATGGCGTTTGTAAATGCTGAAGAATAGAACGGAGAGTCGTATGGGCGGTCTATCCATCTGTCGATTATGGTGAGTTCCTTTGGTTCTGTTCCTTCCGGAAGGGCAAGACGATGATTCTTCCACTCTGTCCTCACGGTAACTCCGTCACGAACGACCTCGTAACCATATTCAGTAACCTTCTCGGGATTGAAACGGGACACTTCCCCTTTCCATATTCCCTCGGCCACATACGCGAGAGGATAGCGCTTGCCTCCAAGACAAAGGACGAGTTCCTCGCCCCAGGCAGTCCTGTATTCAATGCTGATATTCAGTGTCATGTCAAATATAGTTATTAGTTTGATTTCATTTTCTTCCAATTCATAACAGGCAGTACGAAGGAAAGGACTGATGCCACGATCCAGAACCAAGACACCGGACCGAAATCATATATGTCTGTCCCATCGACCTCCGTCATGAAACCCTGTATGAGGTATCCGCTTGTTATATCCTGCAGTCCTGCTGCTATGTAGCTTGATATGCCCACAACTCCGAGAGCAGCACCGGTAGCCTTCCTCGGCACGATGTCCACAGCCATGAGTCCGGCCACAATGCAGTATAGCACACCTACCGACAAGCTGAACAAAGATACATAAAAGATGTTAAGAACAAAGCCGCCTCCGACGAACAGAAAGAGAATCAGGGATGAAGTGCTGATAATTCCGGATAAAACGGCAGGCTTGACTCTGTCACCCTTGAAAAGCCCGTCAGAGAGCCATCCTGCAAGCACAGTTCCGAGGACTCCGAATATGGCTGAAAAGGCTATGATCTGCGAAGCCTCCGCCAGACCGCATCCCCTTTCCTTCTGGAGGAAGAGGATTCCCCAGCCAGCCACTGCATATCTGGTTATGTAAATGAAAGCGCTTGAAATTGCAATTATCCATATGCCGGGATGCTTCACTATCATCTTCTGAAGCTCCTTCGTCGGCATCTTGTCCTCCTTTGTCAACTCCTCTCCCGAAAGTCTCTGCACAGACGGAAGTCCCTTGCTTTCAGGAGTATCCGATACGAAAAGAAGAATCAGGCATGCTCCGGCAAGTCCGGCAAGGGCGGCAATCACGAAACCGAACTGCCAGCCGAGCCAGCCTACTACCAGTGCAAGCACGTTATATGAAATGAACTCGCCTATGTACGGGCTTGTACTGAACAGGCTGTAATATGTACCTCGTTTCGTCTGCGGAAACCAGCGCGAGAGACTTATCACGCCGGGAGGAGATCCCATCGACTGCATCCATCCGTTCACTCCCCAGAGGACAGCAAACATCATGAATATCAGCATTGTAGGAAGCATGCTCTGAAAGAGTCCGAAAACTCCCAGAAGCAGATTGACAACTGCAGATATGAAGAGACCGGTAGCCATGAAGCGACGGATATTGCAGTAATCCGCTATGAAGCCGTTCATGAACTTGCCGACCGCATACACAAAGAGAAGAGCAGAACCGATGAGTCCGAGCTGTCCCGCAGTCAGCACACCCTCGTCAATGAGAGGCTGCTTAACGACATTGATGCTCATCCTGCAGACATAATACAGGCTGTATGCGATGGTAACACCCCAGAAAGTCCTGTTTCTCAAGGATTTGTATACACCTTCAACCTTCTCTTCAGGAACCCTCTCCGACGAGGGCTTGCTTATTCTGTAAAATGAATATAAACCCATTTCCGTTTATCCGTTAAAATACCGCCGCCCAGGGAAGCGGCAAACAAGGACAAAGTTAGCAAAGAATGGCAAAAATCAAAACTACAGGCTGTATTTGCACCCGTCAGGAAGGAATGACCGTTGTGCGATATTTCACCGAAAGATAAACGGTGCGGGCGAGCAGGTGGGCGAAATATGCAGCCATCAGGACATGCATGGCCATACGGCCGTAACTTGCCGCAGAGTCAGGGCCTTCAGGTCCCAGCCAGTTCAGACATAATATTCCGGCAATCCACACTCCACCAAAACCGACAACAGCCCACAGCATCGAATTTCGGATAGCCTTGGAAGCCGTCGCACCTATATAGATACCGTCCCATGTGAAGGCGGCACAGCCGATCACAGGCATCAGAAGCAACCATGGAAGATACTCCACAGACGCCTCAACCACAGCAACATCAGATGTCATGATCTTCAGAAGCGGCACTCCGGCAAAATGATATATTGCGATGAATATCAATGCAATGCCCATGCTCCAGGCAAATGTCCACCGGACTGTCTGACGCAGCATCCCCTTGTCACGGGCACCGATATATTTTCCTGTCATCGCCTCACCGGCATATGCAAATCCGTCTGTAAAATATGAGAAGATCATCAGCAGCTTCATCATTATGGAGCTGACCGCCAGCAGAAGGTCTCCGTAACGGGCTGAAATGACAGTGAATCCGATATATATGGCTATGAAGCAGAGCGAGCGCACAAAAAGATCGGCATTCATCACGAAGAAGCGACGTGTCTCTCCACCCTTGAACACAGTCTTCAGGTCTGACGAGGTCATGGTCATGAGAGTATTCTTCCTGTACCGGACAAGAACCAGCAGCAAAGCCACGGCAAGGCCGGAATACTGCGCCACGACTGTACCGGCCGCAATTCCGCTGAACCCCATACCCTCATATCCAATAAAGCTGACGCCAAGGGCCAGAACTATACTCATCAGCACATTCATTCCGTTCACAACCAGATCCGTAACCATCGGGCTTACACTGTCCTGCATACCTATGAACCATCCTTTGAAGGCCATAAGGCTCAATGTCGCCGGAGCAGCCCAGATGCGGATGAAGAAATACCGGGATGCCAGATCCTGTACCTGTGGAGTACAGTCCACCACCAGGAAGGCCGCCTTGACGAAGAGCCACTGGACTGCAATCAACACAAGGGCGCATGCCATTGCCATGCCGACAGCCCTTGTCAGAATCCTGGCGCATTCCCGCCTGTCCCCTGCTCCATATGCCTGGGCGGCAAGACCTCCCGTACCAACACGAAGAAAACCGAAGTTCCAGTAAAGCAGGTCGAAAAGCATGGTACCGATAGCGATTCCTCCTATCATCACAGCCGCATTGGCATCCAGGTGACCGGCCACGGCTATATCCGCCATTCCCACCAAAGGAACGGTGATATTCGCCAATATGCTTGGAACAGCAAGCTTAAGTATGTCCTTGTTGATTGATTTCATATATCATCCCCCGCTACGACCACTCTGTCATCCCCGGCCACGACCATTTTGTCATCCCCGGCCACGACCGGGGATCTCCTACCTGTATTTGCCCTCCTCATCCAGCATTCCGAGATAAGAGCTGTAACGGTCATAGCTTATCTCTCCGGCCTCCACAGCCTCCTTCACTGCACATCCCGGCTCATGGGTATGAGTGCAAGGAGTGAACCGGCAGCCTTCGGAAGCCTTCAGCATTTCAGGAAAATACAGAGCGATCTCCTCTTTCTTAAGGTCGACAAGTCCGAAACCGCGCAGACCCGGAGTGTCTACAATAAAGCCGAGAGCATCATCACTTCCTTCAGGAGAGCTTGATGAAAGGGCATACATTTCATAGAAAGTCGTTGTATGCTTACCCTGGAGATGGACATCGGAAATCTCTCCCACACGAGGGTCGAGAGATGGGTCGAGAGCCTTGATCAGCGATGACTTTCCCACTCCAGAAACACCAGAGAAGAGCGATACATGGCCTCGGCAGGCCTCGCGAAGTTCATCCACTCCCTCACCTGTCAATGCAGACACCTCCAGCACAGGATATCCCGCTCCCTCATATATCTCATGAAAGGCCTCAAGCATTTCCTTATGCGATTCCCTGTACAGGTCCACCTTGTTCAGAACTATCGTCACCGGCACATTGTATACTTCGCATGTGACGAGGATACGGTCAAGGAACGGAAGCTTTATCTCCGGATAATCTATCGTTGCTATGATGAAGGCGCGGTCGAGATTCGCGGCGATTATATGTGACTGACGGGAAAGATTGGTTGACTTGCGGATGATGTAGTTCTTCCTCTGGCTGACAGCTGTTATGGCCGCAGGATTCTCCAGGTTCAGGAACTCCGCTCCAGCACGCCTGCCGTCAGAGAAGACGATCTGACCGTCCTCGCGAAAAGCCTCCTGAGGCACCTCCGCCTCAAACGAAACCACATCGCCCACAGCCACAGGGTTGGTGGCAGTACTTCCCTTCAGTCTGATCTTTCCCCTCAACACTGCCGGAAAAAGATTCCAGTCCGGAAGCTGCGCCAGCATATAGTGGCTTCCCGTATGCTTTACAACTGTTGCTTGTCCTTTCATTGTCATATCACGCGCGTTTAAAGTGCAAAGATAAAGAAATTCCGTTTTTATAATTATCTTTGTGGGATATAGACAAAAAATATGATACAGCAGACACATATCGACAACGCTCTTACGGAGCTGTTCGCCAACCTGAAATTCACACAGGAGCCTGCAGGGCTTTATGATCCTTTGAGGTACATGATGGAAATCGGAGGCAAGAGAATCCGTCCGAGACTCTGCCTTACGACTTATTCTCTTTTCAAGGACAGCCTGGACCGCAAGGTTCTGGCACCGGCAGCAGCCCTCGAGGTATTCCACAGCTTCACCCTCATCCACGACGACATAATGGACAAGGCGGATGTAAGACGAGGCGTGCCGACAGTCTACCGCAAGTGGAACGAGAACACTGCCATCCTTTCAGGCGACGTAATGTCTATCGAGAGCTACAAGCTCATTGCCGAAGCACCGGCAGAAGTGCTCCCGGAAGCATTGCAGCTCTTCTCCAAGACGGCAGCCGAAGTCTGCGAAGGACAACAGTACGACATGGACTTCGAGAACATGGAATGCGTGCCGATGGAAGACTACATGAAGATGATCGGTCTGAAGACCGCCGTTCTGATCGCATGTTCTGCAAAGATGGGCGCCGTAATCGCAGGAGCTCCGGCAGAAGACTGCGAAAGGCTGTACAGATATGGCTATGACCTCGGACTCGCCTTCCAGATAGCCGATGACTGGCTTGATACATACGGAGATCCCGAAGTGTTCGGAAAAGCCATCGGAGGAGACATCGTCAACAACAAGAAGAGCTGGCTGATGACACGCGCATTCGAAAAGGCCGCAGACATGAAAGACGAGCTTATGGCGGCTATGGCGATGCCGGTCCATACGGCAGAGCACAGATGGGCCAAGGTCGATGCAGTGAAGGGAATATACGACAAGCTCGGCATCGGAGAAGAGGCAAAGCAGGAAATAATACGCCTGCACAGCCAGGCTATGGGATATATCGCCCAGCTGGGGCTTGCTCCGGAAAAGGCAGCAATGCTTGAAAATTATGCAAAGAAACTTATAGATAGAACAAAATGATAGACAACAGGAATAACAAGGCGCTTGAAATCATGGCTCCTGCGGGCAATTTCGAATGCCTGCATGCAGCTATCCAGGGCGGTGCCGACTCGGTATATTTCGGAGTCGAGAAGCTGAACATGCGTTCACATTCGGCCAACAATTTCAAGATGACAGACCTCAAGCAGATTGTGGAAATCTGCTCCCAGCACGGAGTAAAGACATATCTGACCCTCAACATCGCCCTTTTCGGCGAAGACCTTGAGGACATGAGACGCACTCTGGATGCAGCGAAAGAGGCAGGCATCACTGCAGTCATCGCATCAGACATGGCCGCCATCATCTATGCAAGACAGATCGGGGTGGAAGTACATATCTCCACCCAGCTAAGCATATCGAACATCGAGGCCCTGCGTTTCTATGCGCAGTTTGCAGATGTAATAGTACTGGCCAGGGAACTCAATCTCGGACAGGTCAAGGAAATCAAGAGAATCATAGACGAGGAGCAGATATGCGGACCTTCGGGCAGAATAGTCGAGATCGAGATGTTCGCCCACGGCGCCCTCTGCATGGCCATTTCCGGCAAGTGCTACCTCAGTCTCCATGAATATGGAGCATCAGCCAACAGAGGCTCATGCTTCCAGCTTTGCCGCCGTGCGTACAAGGTCGAGGACAGGGAGACAGGAATGCAGCTGGAGATTGACAATAAATACATAATGTCTCCTAAAGATCTTTGCACCATCGAGTTCATGGACAAGATCATCGACGCCGGAGTCACAGTATTCAAGATCGAGGGCCGTGCCCGCTCTGCAGAATATGTAAAGCGCGTGGCATCATGCTACCGTCGTGCAGCCGATGCCGTATGTGACGGCACATACACTCCGGAGCTTGGAGCATCCATGAAGAAGGAATTGGAAGAAGTCTTTAACAGAGGATTCTGGGACGGCTACTACCAGGGCGCGAGACTCGGTGAATGGTGCGATGTCTATGGCAGCACCGCTACCCGCAAGAAGGCATACTGCGGAAAGATCACAAACTGGTTCGGAAAATTAGGAGTTGCGGAAATCCTCGTGGAATCCAACCCTCTTAAGGTAGGCGACAAGATCCTCATCATCGGTCCGACATCCGGATGCGTCGAATATACCGTCCCTGAAATACGCGTAGACCTCAAACCTGTAGAAGAAGCCGGCAAGGGAGTATACTGCTCGATACCGGTCGACTGGAACAAGGTTGTGCCTGGAGCACGCGAAGAAGCCCTGAACCTCTGCGGAGACGGATGCAGCGAATCTGCCTGCAAGGCAATCGAAGAAACACGCCTTCGCCGCAGCGACAAAGTCTACATCTGGCCGGAAGTCTGATGAGCACAGATGTCCCCTGACGGACATTGTGCATCCTCGCAACATATACCGTTCGGACAAGAAACAGGAGTTTTTTGTCGGAACGGTATCGTTTTATAGCATTTTGACCTATTTCCGGCACCGTTCAGTCACAAATCAAAGGAATTTTGGAGGACCGGTTTTGTCAGAAAAGCAGACAACGGCGAACCCTCAACTCGCCAATATGCCATCTTCGATGAAATTCTTCAGCAATTATTTTCTTTTCTTGCAGGCTCAGGTGATACACTGACACCTTGCAGAATCGCTCACGCACCATTGCATCAATTCCCGTACACAATTCTATATCTGACATCTGACGATAGTCAGCTTTACCAGACTCGAACCTAAGCATCTTTTCCAGATCCGACTGTGAGACACTTCTTTCAATATTCCGCAAATTGAACGGTTGACATCCGTTACAGTCTTTCTCTTGTTCAAGTTCCCATTCTTCCGACGACTTCCGCGTCATGCAATAGTTGAAATACCTCGGTGTAAGAAACAGGTTTTCCATCTGCGGAATATCCAGAACGCTTTCCCTCAAAAACACCCCTGATGAATTCATCTTGTATGTGTCAGGATAAACAGCACCCTTTCCGATATATCTATAGTATGATTTCGGGCTCAAAAGATCGCTATGAGGAAGTTTACCCATTTCCTTACGGAAAACAGCATTCGCAGATGAATGATGATAGGCATATGGGACAGGCGATATTCCATGATGCACCGGATTTCTCAACACATAACTGGCGGCTGCAACCATATGGTTAAAACCGACAACCTCCATCGTGAAATGCACCTTTTCTCCCAGACGCCCCATCCTCTGATACTTGTGATTGAAATACTTTGAGTAGGAATGACGGAATACATGCATGAAATCATCCGGACTTGCCGTCTGAATCAGCTTATGCACATGAGTGGACATAAACGCTTCTGCCAATCCGGTCGTCCCTGTCTTATATAATGCCAATGCGAAACAATTAAAACCTCTATGATAATCCTCAAGATCCCTGAACATGATCTCTTCACCTGCCGACAGGCACAAATGATACGTCTTCTTCATTACATTTTATCTTTTACACATCCGACATCTTCTTCCGCTTTCACATCTTTCTCGAAATGAATGAAATCGCTTCAAATGTATAAAATTATTCAGAAGTAAGCATATATTTCCTCAACAATCCAACCTGTAAGATAGCGTTCCTACAAAAAAACGGTAATTCATGTAGGAACGGTATCAATATTTTGGCATAAGTATCTGTTTTTAACACCGTTCGGACAAGAAACAGGAGTTTTTTGTCCGAACGGGTCACCTGAACATTTGAGGTGACACCGGGCAACAGTCATGCGCAAGGACGACTTTGGGGCCAAGCTGCCTGCAGAGCATGATCTGTAGTCGCCAGAGGTCATATATTCCGGCGACGGTGAGCGTCACTCTTCGGGCTGCTCGAATACGTAAAGCCTGGAATCGTTACAGAGGGGATTCTACAGGTCGGAGCATCAAGAGAAGAGTTCACGCAGAACTTTCAGGGAATTTACATTTACAGCCGATTCGCTGTGGAATTCTATGTAGCGGAGGATTTCCTCCGCTATTTCATTTCTTGTGACACCGTTCAGAGGGATAAGCATGGATTCCGCAAACGGAACCGTCATGAAACGCTCTATGACCGGATAGTGGTCACCGACGAAGGGCACAAGGTCGCGGGCCTCGGGGCTGAAGCCGAGAGCAACCGAAAGTTCAAGAAGGAATCTTATGTGAAAATTGCTGAAGTCGATGCTGACAGCATCCAGCAGGAGGATATTCTTCTCGCACCACTCGAAAAGGCCTTCCTCATAAGCTCCTTCCCTCACGACCCGGTAAAGGACCTCGCTCATGAACATCGTCATGGAATTCTTGAAAATGTCATTGCGGATGCCCAGAAGGGGGTAACGGGCAACAATATTCCTTGCCGTATAAAGAGTTGACCTTGAGGTTTCAACTATATCCGCTTCAAGAACATTCAGCGGAAGAAAGAGAGACATGCCGGCCTTCTTCCCTACACCTTTGACAAGAAAACTGCGTCGCCCATAATCCTTGCTCAAGGTATGGACGACAAGCGAGTTCTCACCGAACTTGGTGGTATGAAGAACTATGAGTCCGGTGTTGGTTGTCATTTTCTATAGGATTGGATTCCCGGTCGAGCCGGGAATGACTGATTGAGGCTGGTCTGACTTGGCTCCGTGCGGAAGGCTCGGACTGAAGTCATACCGGGAAAGGATGCAGGTCAGGCTTTTTCGTGAAGCCACTGAGCCATAGCACGAAGTGCCTTTCCCCTGTGGGATATCGCGTTCTTTTCTTCCTCGGTAATATCAGCGAGAGTCTGTCCGGGGAACTCGTCAGCGATGAAGATCGGGTCATAACCGAAACCTCCGTTTCCTGACTTCTCACGAGATATCACGCCCTCGAGTGTTCCTTCGAACATCTTCACCTCGCCATTGATTATAAGGGTTATCACGCTCTTGAATCTTGCTCTTCTTGATACGGGTTTAGTCTTCAGACCCAGAGCAGCCGCCATCCTTGATTCCGACTCCAGCACGGAAAGTTCATAGAGGACCTTGTCCATGTTCTTGTTGAAATCCTTGTCATCACCCGCATATCGGGCAGTATATACACCCGGAGCACCTCCCAATGCATCCACTTCAAGTCCGGTGTCGTCTGCAAAACAATTGCATCCCACCTTTTCATACAGATACTTCGCCTTCTGCAAAGAGTTGGCTCTCAATGTTTTTCCTGTCTCCGGAATATCCTCATGAATTCCTACTTCCGCGAGGGAAACGAGCTCAAAGCCCTCGCCCAAAATCTCTGATGCTTCACGCAGTTTACCGACATTGCCCGTTGCAAACACTAATTTCATAATACTGCTTATTATTCTTTACTACTAAAACCACTGCAAAGGTATAAAATATTTCGTATTTTTGTGGCATCATATATGCGGAGATATTGCACCGCAAATTTCAAACCGGAAAATGAAAGGAAACATATTGATATCATGCATGGCTGCAGCCATGGCATTCGCTTCAGGCGTAACCGCCGACGCACAGTCACAGAACTTCAAGCTCGGGCAATGGACCGAAATCAACAATTCCATAGTCAAGGAACTGAACCGCTCGTATGTGGACACTCTGCCATTGGACAGGATAATGAGGGCAGGAGTGGACGCGATGCTGGAAGAACTTGACCCTTACACAATCTATGTTCCCGAAGAGGAAAACGAAGACTTCGAGCTTTTCCTTTCGAAGACATACGGAGGAATCGGCGCCATCATCCACAAGAAGGTCGGTGAAAATGTGATAATAAACGAGCCATATGCCGGCTCACCTGCCCATAAGTACGGCCTTCA
Source organism: Bacteroidales bacterium (assembly GCA_017550025.1). GTDB lineage: Bacteria > Bacteroidota > Bacteroidia > Bacteroidales > UBA932 > Cryptobacteroides. The sequence goes on from JAFYLU010000073.1 coordinate 99,017, forward strand.
GTGCGGTGACGAGATCATCGCAATCGACGGAGTGCCTGTCAAGGATCTCGAGACAAAGGAAAGCAGCGACAGGATGAAGGGCAAGCCCGGCACTACCGTGACATTCAAGGTGAAGAAGGTGCGCACCGGAGACACATTGGATATAAATATAGTCCGTGAACGCATCCATTTTCCTGACATCCCGTATGCCGGAATGCTGGATGACACGACAGGATATATCCTTCAGAGCGGATTCACGGAAAATGTATCGGCAGAGGTACGTGCAAGATTCAACGAGCTGAAGAAACTCGGAATGAAACGTCTTGTGCTCGACCTGCGCGGAAACGGCGGAGGTCTCATGAGCGAAGCCATCAACATAGTATCCCTCTTCGTTCCGAAAGGCTCATTGGTCGTTTCATCAAAGGGCAACACGGAGAATTCCCTGAAGGAATACCACACCACACTTGAACCTATTGACACAGATATGCCTATCATCGTCATGATCGACTCGGGCTCCGCTTCGTCATCAGAGATCGTTTCCGGCGCCCTGCAGGATCTCGACAGAGCCACCATCATGGGCAAGAGAAGCTATGGCAAAGGTCTCGTGCAGTCAATCAGGCCGCTTCCATACAACGGCCAGCTGAAGGTTACCACAGCGAAATATTACACTCCGAGCGGACGCTGCGTGCAGGCAATCGACTACTCAAGCCGCAACGAGGACGGCAGCGTAGGACATATCCCTGATTCTCTGACAAAGGAATTCAGGACAGCAGGAGGCAGGATCGTACGCGACGGCGGCGGCATCACACCTGATGTAGACATAGCCGTGCCTGACTACAGCCGACTAGTATACGCCCTCGTGCTCGGAGGAGTGATCGACCAATATGTCATCGACTATGCGAGAAGAAACGAAAGCATCCCGGCAGTGGACGACTTCCATTTCAGCGACGAGGACTTCGAGGACTTCATCAGATTTGCAAAGACCCAGGACTTTGACTACAGAAGCAGCGCGAAGACCTATTACGACCAGATGAAGAAGGAGCTTGAAAAAGACGGTCTGGCCGACGCAATGAGAGATGAACTGACAGCCCTTGAAAAAGCCCTTGAAATGGATAAGGAACGATTCATCCGGCTTAAGAAAGAAGAGATAATTCCGTTCATCGAAGAGGAACTCGCCACAAGGTACTGGTTCCAGGAAGCAGGTGTCAAGGTGCGCCTGCGTTACGACGAGCAGCTCAAGACCGCCTTGATCAAGCCTATGATATGATAGTTTTATTCGACTTTGACGGTGTCATTGCAGACACTGAATCTCAATACACGATATTCTGGGACAGGACAGGCAGGCAGTACCTCGGTCTGGAAGATTTCGGGCACACGATTAAAGGACAGACCCTTGTTCAGATTTTCGACCGATACTTCAACGGCATGGAGAAGGAGCAGGAAGAGATCGTGTCCCGTCTCGACGAATTCGAGAAGAACATGTCGTATGAATATATTCCTGGGGCATACGAATTCATGCTTTCCCTCAAGGCAGCCGGCATACCGATGGCTATCGTGACCAGCTCCAATGAGGCAAAGATGGCCAACGTATACAAGGCACACCCGGAAATCACAGGAATAGTGGACGCCATCCTCACAAGCGAGCATTTCTCAAAATCAAAGCCAGACCCGGAATGCTTCATCAAGGGCATGGAGGTCCTCGGAGGAAGTCCTGAAGAAACCTTCGTATTCGAAGACTCCTTCCATGGCCTCGCGGCAGGACGCGCATCGGGAGCAAAGGTCATCGGACTGTCGACAACTAATCCTGAAGAAGACATCAGCTCCCTCTGCGACAAGGTAATCAAGGATTTCACCGACTTTCAACTTCAGGATATGTATTTTTAATTATCTTTGTAAGATAGCAGATTACAGCACAATATGAACATCCGCAGACTATATCTCACCGTGGCCGCCGCACTTGCCATCACCGCATGCGGCAAAGATATCGACGGGGAAAATTCCAACGAAGGAGGAGCATATGTCCCGCCTCCTGTAACCATGAACGGATTTGCAGAAGGAGCAGACATCAGCTGGGTGACCCAGATGGAAGGTGACGGCGTGAAATTCTACAACGCCGAAGGCAAGGAGACAGAATGCACCGCACTGATGAAGCAGACCGGCTTCAATGCCATAAGGCTCCGCGTATGGGTCAATCCTGACGGAGGATGGTGCGGAAAGGAAGATGTGCTCGAAAAAGCCAGAAGAGCCCAGGCCCTCGGCATGAGGATAATGATTGACTTCCACTATAGCGACACATGGGCTGACCCGTCAAGACAGACTGTACCGGAAACATGGACAGGCTATAGTCTAAAGCAATTATCAGACGCAGTCAAGGACCACACGAAAGAAACACTTAATCTATTGAAGAGCAATGGAATAGATGTAGAATGGGTACAGGTGGGAAACGAGGTGAACAGCGGCATGCTCTGGCCTTTGGGAAAAATCCAGGGATATATTGCAGATAAATTCACAGGCTTCGTCAACAGCGGATATGAAGGTGTCAAGGAAATCTATCCCGCCGCAAAGGTGATCCTGCATGTAAGCAACGGACACGACAGCAGCCTGTTCGAATGGTTCTTCAACCTCATGAAGCTGAACGGAGCGAAATATGACATCATCGGCATGTCCCTCTATCCGTCATGGTGGGAGAACGGAGGATGGAGCGCATGGAAGCCGGTAGTGGACAAATGCATCGCCAATCTGCAGAAGATGAGCGCAGATTACGGAAGGCCTGTGATCATATGCGAGACCGGAATGCCGGTAAGCGACCCGCAGACAGCTGGAGAAGCCATGCGATACATACTTGAAAAGACAAGAGCTATGGATAACTGCCACGGCGTATTCTATTGGGAGCCGCAGACTGACGGAAAATGGAAGCCTGCAAGCTACAGCGCCCTTGGATGGAACGCTTATGACAAGGGAGCATTCAGCAACGGAAGGCCTACTGCCGCCCTTGCCCCTTTTAAAGACTGACAAAAAGATAAAACCATACGATTATGAAACACATACTTACCATGCTGACAGCATTGGCCGCAGTCAGCATATCATGTACACAGGAGATCCGGAACGAAGCCGAAGACATGTCGGCAGGAACGCAGACCCTGATGACAAAACTTGTAGGAGGCCAGGAAGGCAGGGCCGTGGAAGGATCGCTGCTGTTCAAGGTTGACGACACTCTCCTCAAGCGCATAGAGGCCGGAGAAGACATGAGCGGAACACTCCTGAACGGCATTCCGGTAAAATCATTCACCTACGCACTTCCGGCACAGCCGAAGAATGTCGAGGCAGCAAGAAAATACGGTCTGCACAAATGGTTCAGAGTCTGCTTCGACGAGAACATGCCTGTCCACAAGGCCGCTGAAATAATCGCTGCCGCACCTGAAGTGAAGGCCGTCCAGTTCGACTCATACCTTGAGCCTGTGTCAGCTGACGCAGTGATGCCGTTCAGCGCAACAGCAGTGACCAAAAGCGGGGAAACAGCAGAAGCTGTCTTCGACGACATATATCTTTCCCACCAGTGGAACCTCATCAACGAAGGAAAGGCCGGGGCAGTAGCCGGTGCCGATGTTGGGGTGAAGGATGCATGGAGACTCTGCGCGGGAGACCCGAGCGTTGTGGTAGCAGTGTTCGACTGCGCGGTCAACAACTTCCACGAGGACCTCAAGGATGCGGTCTGGGTGAACGAGAAGGAAAAGAACGGAACAAGCGGAACAGATGACGACGGAAACGGATATATCGACGACATCTACGGATTCAATTTCGTGGGATGCAACCAGCTGACATCATCTGTAACCGGAGGATTCCTTGAAGGCCAGAAGCCGTCCGCAATAAAGGGAAGGTCCCTCAACTGGAACAAGGGCACAGGTCACGGAACCCATGTCGCCGGAATCATCGGAGCGACCAACGGAAACGGCAAGGGAGTGAGCTCCATTGCCGGAGGAAGCGGCAACGGTGACGGAGTACGCCTTATGACCTGCCAGATTTTCGAAGGAAACGAATACTGCTCGGATGCACAGAACGCAGCGGCATTCATCTACGCTGCAGACAACGGGGCATGTATCGCACAGTGCTCATACGGAGAGCCGAACATAATCACAGACGACGAGACTTTCATCAATGGAAACGAGGCTGATAATCTGAACGGATCACCTCTTGAGTATGCAGCCCTGCAGTACTTCCTCGACCCATCGAACAGCAACCACGAATCACTCGATGGAAACCTTGCCATCTTCGCGGCAGGAAACCACCAGAATCCGTATTCAATCTATCCCGGAGCCCTCTCATTCTGCATTTCCGTAACAGCAATCAGACAGGACTTCCTTCCGGGAAGCTACACCAACTATGGTCCCGGATGCAAGATCGCCGCACCGGGAGGAGAATATGCCGGCAGCGGAACAGACTACAGTTCGATGATCCTCTCGACAGGTGTATCAAATGCAGCGACCTCGTCTCCTGCAGTTACCGGATCGAACGGAAGAGCTGACAGGAACTATGTCTACATGCAGGGAACATCAATGGCATGCCCTCATGTATCCGGAGTGGCAGCACTCGGAATATCGTATGCGAAGAAACTCGGCAAGAAGTTCACAAGAGAACAGTTCACTTCAATGATTCTCACATCAGTGAACGACATGTATCAGCACTTCCCTGCAGGAAGCAAATATCTCGGACAGATGGGAACAGGATCCATCGACGCATGGAAACTTCTCATGGCGGTAGAAGGCATTCCTTCTGTCATGGTGAAGGCCGGAGAAAGCTCGAAGGTCGACATGGCAGCCTACTGCAATCCTTCGGGAGAATATGAGATCTCGGTCGACGAGGCCACACGCAAGTCACTCGGCCTTACATCGGATCCTGTCATAAGGAACGGAAAGCTGGAGATAAAGTGTACCGCAATAGGTTCCGGCAAGATCACCATCAGCTCATCGATAGGAAAGGATGAGAAGCTGGAGAACGGAATAGACGGAATGGACTTCTCACGCGAGATTTCCATCGTATCAAGACCATTTGCAACTAAAAACGGGGGTTGGCTCTAAAATCTGAAGACATGAAAAGAATAGCATACATATTTGCAGCCATCATGCTGCTGGCATCATGCAACGGAAAAAATCCTGACGGCGGAAAGCTCACATTGGAGCAGCAGCTGTACGGAGAATGGCACAGCACATCATTGAGCATCACAGGTGACATCTATCTGGATTTCAACGAAGACAAGACCTTCGAGCTCTACCAGCAGATCGGCCAGGGCTCATACAGGCTCTACAGAGGCACATGGGGCCTTCAGGAGAATCTTCTTACAGGAAAATACAATGACGGCGAAAGCTGGGCCACAGCATATGAGATCACTGTCAGCGACAAGAGCCTGACCATGGTTTCAAAGAATGACGCGGCCGAGCAGAGCATCTATTCCAAAAAGGACATCCCGGCCCAGGTCAAGGACAATTGCATCACTGTCGTGAAGTCCGGACAGACCCAGGGAGCTCCCGTGCTCTAAACATCCTTTCGCATACTGAATTCGCAGCCGCAGTAAAGCTGGTTGTAGAATTCATATTCCTTTATGATCTGAAGGCGGCGCTCCTGGAGGCCGCCTTTTCTCCAGTTCTGTTCCCACCAGATTGGCGGGAACAGAACCGGAGAAGATTCCACCCCCAGTCGGCTGGAGCCGACAGCCCCGAGGGGCATGCCATCACAGTCGATGCCTGTGATGGGTGCCACAGCTGCATCGATGTCCTCCGGACATCTTGCTGACGCTGATGGCACGGCGCTGATGCGCCCCGATATTTCTGTGAGCGGCGGGAACAGAGCTGGAGAAGATTCCACCCCCAGTCGGTCAGGACCGACAGATAAGACTTGTTCACAGGCCCAACGGCCCGCCTCATTTATCTGGTCCAGAGACTTCCAGCGTGAAGAAGCCAAAGTCGTGGTGATGACCCTGATACCATGCCGCATGGCATAACGGGCAGTATCAAGAAGACGCACCTTGAAACATTTCAGACAGCGGCCTCCCCTTTCCGGCTCGGCCTCCAGCCCGCTCACGGCCTCAAGCCAGCCCTCATGATCATAATCCGCATCCACGATCTCCAGTCCCAGAGACTGCGCATACCTCGTGCACTCATTCTTGCGGATCTCATATTCCTCTTTCGGAAATATATTGGGATTGCAGTAATATATCACAGGGGTTATTCCGTTCTGCAGCAGGGCCTCTATTATGGCGCTGGAGCAAGGCGCACAGCATGTATGGAGAAGAACCTTTGTCTCCCCCATCGGCGCCTGTATGATACCTTTCTTTGCCATTTGCGGGCAAATATAGCTTATTTTAAGTAACTTTGCGGCCACTAAAAAG